>PAYS01000045.1 GCA_002715265.1 Candidatus Pelagibacterales bacterium | reverse complement strand
CTTTTATGTTTTTAGAATCTTTTATGACATGGTAATTTGTAACTATATAACCTTCTTGACTAATAATAAAACCTGAACCTGAAATAGGGGTATTAGTGTTAGAACTATTTTTAATATTCTTAATAGATACTACTGAGTCTTTTACATCTTTAATTAAAGGAGCGATGGTAGTAATGTTATTAGCATAAGTAAAATTTAATGGAAAATAGGTTAGTATTAATAAACTAATAATTAATATTTTTTTCAATTTTAAGTATCCTTTTTTTTTTTAGATGTAATAATGCGTTTTTAATGGTTGCATGATAGTTACCAAAATATTAATTATTGTTAATGTGGATATTGTAAAGCTAGGAGTAATATTAATGAATTTAAATTTTAGTAATGAAGATCTTAAATTTAAAGAAGAAGTTAGAAATTTTATTAATGAAAATTTGAATCCTTCTACTAAGAAAAAAATAGAAATTGGGCATCATATTAATAAGGATGAAATGTTTGAGTGGCAAACTAAATTATATAAAAAAGGATGGATGGCCCCGAGTTGGCCTCAAGAATATGGAGGTACAGGTTGGAGTGTAACACAAAGATATATATTTGACGAAGAGTGTGGAGCTGCCTCTGCTCCAACAGTATTACCTTTTGGCGTAACAATGGTTGCCCCAGTTATTATAAAATATGGAACAGAAGAACAAAAAAATTATTATTTACCAAAAATATTGTCTACAGAACACTGGTGGTGTCAAGGATACTCCGAACCTGGATCTGGATCTGATTTAGCTTCATTGTCTACTAAGGCAGAAAAGGTAGAGGGCGGTTATAAAATAAATGGCACTAAAACATGGACAACGATGGCCCATTATGCGGACATGATGTTTGTACTTGTAAGAACTAACTCTGATTGCAAACCTCAAGAAGGAATTTCATTTATGTTATTAGATATGAAATCTTCAGGTGTTTCGGTTAAACCAATAATTACACTAGATGGTGGCCATGAAGTTAATATGGTATACCTAGAAGATGTATTTGTTCCGGAAGAAAACTTAATATATGAAGAAAATAAAGGATGGACTGTGGCAAAATATTTACTTGGCCATGAAAGAACTTCTATAGCGGCAGTGTCTAGATCTAAAAAATCTCTTGCAAAAGTAAGAGAAATAGCGAAATCTCAAAAAAACGGTGATAAAACATTAGATAAAGATCAACGCTTTATGGATAAAGTGACTAAGTGTGACATAAGGCTTCAAGCCTTGGAATATGCAGAATTAAAAGCAATTTCTAATGACGCTAAAGGCATTCCTCCTGGAGCTGAAGCAAGTATGTTAAAAATTAGAGGTTCTGAAATACAGCAGGAAATAACTGAGCTTGTTTTGGAGGCTAGTGGATATTATGCATATCCTTATCAGCCCAACGCTATGGATACTGGAAGCAATCAACCAGTAATTGGGCCTGACTGGAGCACGGCTTCAGCACCTAAATATTTTAATACAAGAAAAACAACTATTTATGGTGGATCAAATGAAATACAAAAAAATATTTTAGCCAAAATGGTATTAGAATTATAATTAAAGGAAATAAAAGTGGATTTATCATTCAATCAAGATCAAGAGTTAATAAATAATTCTGTTGAGAAATTTATCGCAGAATCTTATGACTCCGAAACAAGAAGAAAAATTGTTAATAGTAAAAATGGTTATAGCGAAGACATATGGAAGCAGTTTGCAGAATTAGGTTGGCTTGCACTTCCATTTAAGGAAGAAGATGGTGGTTTTGGAGGAGATTTAATAGATCTAATGATTATAATGAAAGCCTTTGGTAAAGGTTTAGTAGTGGAACCCTATATATCTTCTGTAGTATTAAGTGGTGGATTATTGTCTTTATGTCCAAATTCGGATTTAAGATCAAATTTGATTAAAGAGATAATTGAAGGACAGTCTTTAATCTCTTTTGCATTTTCTGAGCCAAATTCTCGCTTTAATTTTTTTGATGTTTCTACAACTGCTGAATTTAAAAAAGATAAATGGTTAATTAATGGTCATAAGTCTGTAGTTTTTGGTGTAGGTCAGGCTAATTATGTAATAGTTTCTGCTCGAACATCTGGCGATAGAATGCATAATGAAGGAATTTCTCTTTTCTGCATAAAATCTGATGTTAATGGCTTAAATATTCAGGATTACCAAACTGTAGATGGTTTTAGAGCAGGAGAAGTAATTTTAAATAATGTTGAAGTTCCAAAGGAAAATTTAATTAGTGTAGAAAATAACGCTAATCAAATTATCTCTGAGGCAATATATAAAACTTTGGTTGCAACTAATGCTGAAGCTTCTGGTATCATGCAAAAAATGTATGAAATGACACTAGAATATATAAAAACAAGAAAGCAATTTGGTGTGCATATAGGTAGGTTTCAAGTAATTCAACATAGAACTGTTGAAATGCTTATTTTAAGTGATGAAATGGATTCATTATCTAATATGTCAGCACTAAAAGGCTATAAAACTATAAATGGGAAAAAAGCAATAATTTCTGGAAAAATTAATATTGGTTTAGGTGGACGCAAACTAGGACAAGAAGCTGTTCAACTACATGGAGGTATGGGTGTTACTGATGAAATGGAAATAGGCCAATATTTTAAAAGGCTAACAATGCTTGATACATTTTTAGGAAATTCAGATTTTTATTTAAATGAATTTAGCCAATTAGGAGAATAAAACTTATTTAATGAAGCCCTATAGTATTCATAATATACCTATGAGAATAAGACTTGGTTGTTTAGGTATTTTTCTAGCATTACTCACAATAATTATTATTTTATTAGTTGGTTTTGTTCAGGTTTTCAGTTTTTTAATAGATTCTTGGATAGGAATAGTATTATTTGTAATACTAATTTTATACATAGTAATAAAAAAAATTATTCCAGCAATTTTTATGGATTTAAATTCTAAGAAAAAAAATAATAACTTTACAGAAGCAGAATATATTGAAATTGAAGATGATAATGATAATAAAAGTGATAAATAACTTAATATATATTTTCCTTTAAGCCTTCTAGCTCTATGATTTTTTTTATTAATTTGCCATTCTTCTTATCTATAAATATTATGTGATTATTTAAATTTGATATTATCTTATTTAATACATCTACTGGTTTACCAAAAATAAATCTTGTATTTGAAGCTACTTTTTCTTTTGTAATGATTATTTTATAGTTGAAACCTTTATATATATTTTGAATTTTGTGCATTTCATCCATAAATTGAATTTTATGTTTATTCTCGTAATAGCTTATTAGCATAACTTTAGCATCATTATTGATAAACAATATTTGTTTAATTTTTGACAATGAAGAAATTAAATTCTCTTTATTTGTAATAAATAAATAAGGCTTACCATTTACAGGTATATCATTCTTATGAGGCCCAATTATTGTAATAGTTTCACCAGGAAAGAGATTTTGATAAATCTCTTTATCATTTATAGGTATATAAATAGATATTAACCCATTATTGCTTCCATCAGGATTTAACTTAGGAGTTATTATATTATATTTATTTTCACTTAGTTTACCTGCTATGTTTAACTGAATTTTCATTCCATCATGAAGAAATGTAAATATTCTTTTTGGAAAAGAAGTTATTAATTCTATGTATGATTCATGTAATTTATTTATAGTTAATATTTCAACTATGTATTCTTTAGGTTTATTATCGTTTGCGAGAAGACTTTTAGATAATGGAGATAAAAATTCCAATTCTAATGTTTTTGATAAAGGCAATGATTGACACGTAAATATTATATTATTTGATTTTTCTTCATTTGTTAGATTGTGAGTAATTCCTTTAGAATTATCTGTTTTACCATTAATTATTTTTGCTTTGCAAGTTCCACATACTCCTGATCTGCAGCTAAAAGATAATTTTACGCCAGCTTCTAGTGCAGCTTGAACTATATTCTTATTATTATTTATTTTTAAATTTAAATTATATTTAGGAATTTTTAATGTAGTTTTATCATTCATTTTATTTCCATTTTATGGAGCAACCTATGCTTGGATTATTATATGGAACTTCTTTTTTTTCAGAAATAGCTTTCATTGAATAAAATAATTCTCTAGTAGCATATTCATCATTTTTTAACGCAGAACTATCTAACCTACCTCTATATTTCAAGTTTAATTTATCATTAAATCCAAAAAAATCTGGAGTACATACTGCTTTATAATTTTTCGCTATTTCTTGCGTTTCATCAATTAAATAAGGAAAAGAAAAATTATTAATTTTTGAAAAAGTTTTCATATTATCATAACTATCTTCTGGGTAAGATTCATAATCATTTGACATTATGCCTACAGAATTAATTCCTAGTAACTTTAATTCAGAAACATCTCTTACTAATTTTTTTACAATTGCTTTTACATAAGGACAATGATTACAAATAAAAAATATTAATGTACCATTCTTACCTCTAATATCATTAAGATTATAGAATTTTCCATCTATGTTTTTAAGATTAAACTCTTTTGCTACAAAATTTTTATCTATATTTGGAGATTCTGTTAACATTAAATTTTCCTATTTAAAATACTTTTATAAGATACTATATTATTTTTTTCACTAAATACTTGAAACTATTGACCACAAATATTAAATATGTGCAATAATTTATGCTTAGACAAGGACCTATTTTAATGAGTGTTTTAATTGAAGTAAATCAATTAACAAAGAGTTTTGGACCATTTAAGGCTGTAGACGACATAACTTTTAAACTTAATAGGGGAGAAGTTCTTGGCTTTTTAGGGCCAAATGGAGCAGGTAAGACTACTACCATGAGAATGATTACAGGATTTCTTCCTGCAACTTCGGGTTCGATAAAAGTCTGTGGCAATAGTGTACATAAAGAACCGATAGCAGTTAAAGAAAAAATAGGATATGTACCAGAAGGTGCCCCTTTATATGGAGAAATGACTGTTATAAGTTTTCTAAAATTTATCTCCAGTATTAGAAAAATCAAAAAAGAATATATTGAGAAAAGTATTAACAATGCTATTGATAAACTTGGTTTGGAAAAAGTATTATATCAACAAATTGAAACTCTATCAAAAGGTTATAAAAGAAGAGTAGGTCTAGCACAGGCAATTTTACATGATCCAGATGTATTAATATTAGATGAACCAACGGATGGTTTAGACCCAAATCAAAAACATGAAGTTAGAAAGCTAATTACAGAAATGTCAAAGTCAAAGGCCATTATTATATCAACACATATATTAGAAGAAGTTGATGCCGTATGTTCCAGAGCTATGATTATAGCAAATGGTAAATTAATTGTTGATAAAACTCCTCAAGCTTTATTGGATACTGGTACAAATAATGAAACATTAGATGATGTTTTTAGAACTCTAACTATAGGTAAAAAATAGGTATTAAAATGGGAACAATAATAAATATCACAAAAAGAGAGCTTAATGGATATTTTTCAACTCCTGTTGCGTATGTATTTATTGTAATATTTTTACTTATGGCAGGTTTGTTTACATTTTATATGGGAGCTTTTTATGAAAGAGGACAAGCAGATTTATCTGCATTTTTTGACTGGCACCCTTGGTTATACTTATTTCTTATACCTGCAATTTCAATGCGACTATGGGCTGAAGAAAGAAGAAATGGAACAATAGAACTATTAATGACTCTTCCAGTAAGTGTAGGTCAAACAGTAATTGGTAAATTTTTAGCCGCGTGGATTTTTACTGGTATAGCTTTAATTTTAACCTTTCCAATGTGGATTACTGTTAATTACTTAGGAGATCCAGATAATGGAGTGATATTAACTAGTTATTTAGGAAGTTTATTAATGGCAGGAGGTTATTTATCTATAGGATCATGCATATCTTCTCTCACAAAAAACCAAGTAATAGCATTTGTAGTTAGCATTGCAGTATGTTTTTTATTTACTGTAAGTGGATTACCAATTGTTTTGAACTTTTTTTCAAGCTGGACGCCTCAGGCTCTTCTCGACACTATTGCTTCTTTTAGTTTTGTTTCAAATTTTACAGATTTAACGAGGGGAGTAATAGATATAAGAAATATTATTTATTTTTTATCATTGATAATAGGAGCTTTATCTCTAAATATTTTATCTATTAATTCTAGGAAAGGTATTTAAATGATTTTTTCTAAAATTACAAAAAATGATAAAATTTCATCCGGTATTGAATTTAATGCTGTAATTGTTTCAATAGTAATACTATTTCTATCTATTAATACTCTAAGTAATCAAATATTTTCTTCTTCTCGATTAGATCTCACTCAAAATGATCTATTTACTCTTAATGATGGAACATTAAGTATATTAAAAACAATTGATGAACCAATTACATTAAAATTATTTTTTTCTGACAAGTTAAGTAGAAATATTGCTCCGATGAGAGAGTACGGACAAAGAGTTAGAGAAATTATAGAAGAGTATAAAAATAAATCAGATGGTAAAATTATAATTGAAAGAGTTGATCCTGAACCATTTACTGATAATGAAGATTTAGCTATTTTATATGGCTTACAAGGAATGCAAATATCTCAAGCAGGTGAAAAATTTTACTTTGGACTAGTAGCTACAAATTCTACAGATGATATATCAATTATTCCATTTTTTGAACAAGAAAGAGAAACTTATTTAGAATATGATTTAACTAGGATCATTAATGATCTTGCTAACCCAAAAAAGAAAAAACTCGGTTTAATAACTACTTTACCTATAAATGGAGGATTAGCCTATCCAGATGCTCCATCATCAGAGTATGTTACTCCTTGGGAAATATACAATAGATTAAATGAAATTTTTGAAGTAGTTGCATTATCTAATGAACTAGACAGAATTCCTGACGATATAGATTTATTAATGATTGTTCACCCTAAGGATATAAAATTTAAAACAAGATATGCCATTGACCAATTTGTAATGAAAGGCAAAGGTGCCATCTTTTTTGTTGACCCATATTCTGAGGTTCAAAGAAATGCATTACCAATTGAACAAAGAAGAACTTATATACCCGGTTCTAATTTGAATACATTATTTAATAATTATGGAGCTTATGTTGAACCAGGAATGATTGTAGGAGACAGACTTGCAGGAAGAAAAGTAACTATTGGTCGTGGTTCTAATTCTAGAATCACGACTTATGTATTATGGATTGCTTTATCAAATGAATATATGAATCCAAATAATCTAATAACAAATGAACTAGAGAGTATTTTAACAAATACTCCAGGTGCTATAATAAGATCTGAAGAGGCTGAGTCTTTATTTGAAATATTATATAGCTCAAGTCAAGACTCTATGTTAATAGAAAGGTTTAAGATACAATTTAGACCTGATCCCACATTATTATTATCTGAATTTGAACCAATAAATAAAAATTTACCTTTTGCAGTTAGGTTATCAGGAAAATTTAATTCTGCTTATATTGAGAATGCACCAGTTAATGAAGATACTAGTCCCATTCCTCTTCATAAGGATCATTTAACATCTACATCTAATGGAAATATAATTATATTTGCAGATACTGATATACTTGCAAATAATACTTGGACACAGAAACAAGATAATTTTGGTAAAGAAACATTCAATCCTATTGCAGATAATGGTTCTTTAGTTATTAATGCCGTGGAATCTTTAGCGGGTGGGGGAGAACTAATAAGTTTAAGAACAAGAGGCACTGCAGTAAGACCCTTTATTATAGTAGAAGAACTTCAAAAAGAAGCAGAAACAAAATATCGAGAGACAGAACAATCTCTACAAGAAGACCTTAGAGTAACAGAAGAAAAATTAAGAGATTTACAAAGGGGTGCTTCGATTGCAACCCAAGATGGAGCACCAATTCTTTCTAAAGAGCAAGCGGATACATTACAAGAATTTAAGGATCAAATTGTAACAATTAGAAAAAAACTCAGAGATGTAAGAAGAGATTTAAGAGTAGAAATTGAAGAATTAGGACTAAAATTAAAAATATATAATATATGGGTAATGCCTATACTAGTATCTATATCCGCAATTTTTGTTTTTATTAATAGACGCAGAAGAAGAATTAAACATTTAGCAACAATGAGAGAAAGTAATTAAGGTTTATTATGAAACAATCTACAGCATATTCAGTAATAATATTGTCAATTTTAATTCTTATTATAACTGTTTTCATTAGTTTGTATCGTGATGCAGAAAATAGAAGATATGAGGGTGAAAGATTTTTATTTCCAGATTTAAGTGTTGCAACAAATGAAAATAGCTTAAAAATTTTAAATCAAATTGCAGAAATTAATGTGGCCAATAATCAAGAAAATTTTTCAATAAAACGAAATGAAGATATTTGGTATCTTCCTAATCTTGCAAATTATCCCGTACCTCTAGATAAAATTAAAAAACTTATAGTTGGTGTAGCACAATTAGAAACTATTGAACCTAAAACTAAAAATCCAAATTTACATGGTACACTTGGATTAAATAATATCGATGCAGAAAATGACTCTGCAAATTTTATATCATTAATAAATGTAGATAATGATAGTGTTGCAAATATATTGGTTGGAAAAGATTCTAAATTTGGTAAAGAAACTAGATATGTAAGAAAACCTAATGAAAATCAAAGCTGGCTTGTATGGAGAAATTTTGACGTACCAAAAAATGAAATTGATTGGTTAGATGAGTCCTTATTCAAAATAGAAAGATGGAGAACGGCAGATATTGAGATAATCCATCCTAGAGATGAAAAAGTTTTGATTCAAAGAGATAGTTATGCTGAGCAATATTTTAAAATACAGAATTTAAATGAAGATACATTGCCTATGAATCCATATGTAGGAAATCAAATAGGAAGTGTATTAGAGCAATTAGGATTAGTAGATATAAAATATAGATCTGATATTACATTTAGTGATCAAGCAGTAAGAGTTACTTATACTACATTTGATGGATTAAAAATATCTATTGTTACAGAACTAATTGATGGTTTTAACTGGGCAACATTTGATATTACTTATGATGATAGTTTAAGAAGAGAATTACCTAAAGATGGCCCTATAAATGTTGGGTTGCCAGATATGCTAAGTATAGATGAAGTAAAAGAAGATGCTTTAAAATTAAATATGAAGCTAGATAAATGGGCATTTTCATTAAAAAATATAGTACATCAAAGATTCAATACTAAACTTAAGGATATAACTAAGAAAAAAGATATAGATAATAAGGAATAAATTATTTTCCACTAAATGTAATTAAACTAAATATTTTATTACCTTTATCAATAAGTTTCTTCTCACCATTTAATTCTGGTAGGTTAATTAAAAAGCAATATTCATATACCTTACCTTTAAGTTTTTTAATTAAATTACCTGCAGCTATAGCAGTTCCTCCTGTTGCGATTAAATCATCTATGACTATAACTTTATCACCTGGATTAATGCTAGAAATATCAATTTCTAAAGCGTCCTTACCATATTCTAAATCATACTCTTCTGAAATTACTTTGCACGGTAATTTACCTTTCTTTCTTAATGGAACAAATGAAATATTTAATTTTTCTGCTAATAATGCACCAAATATAAATCCTCTTGCCTCAATTCCAGCAACTGCATTTATATTTTTATCTTTGTATCTATCATAAAATTTATTTGCTATATATTTTAATGCTTCTCCATTATAGAGTAGTGTTGTAATATCTCTAAATATTATACCTTGCTTAGGATAATCAGGAATAGTTCGTATGAGGCTTTTTAAATTCATTTTATATCCAATATTTTTTTTATATTCTTTTTCCTCTATGGGCGAAGAAAATATATTAGAAAATAATAATATAGTGCAAGAACAAAATGATTTAATTGGTTCTAATGAATATTATATAACAAAGCATGAAGATACATTAATAGATATTGCTAGAAAATATGGCATATCCTTTGCCGATATTTTATCGATAAATGGAGACTTAGACCCCTGGATACCTGGTAAAGACATAAATTTAATAATTCCTAAAGAGCATATTTTACCTTTTGGAAAAAGAGAAGGTATAATTATAAATATTGGTGATTTGAGACTTTACTTATTTATAAATAATACTGTTTTATCTTATCCAATTGGTATTGGAAGAAGTGGATGGGAGACTCCTTTAGGTAGAGCAATAATAATAGATAAAAAAATCGATCCTATTTGGATACCTCCTGAGTCAATTAGAGAAGAGGATCCCGATTTACCAAAAGTGGTCGCAGCGGGCCCAAATAACCCACTAGGATCAAGGGCAATATATTTGTCAATTCCAGCATATTTACTTCATGGCACAAACAAACCTTACGGCGTAGGAATGAAAGTTTCACATGGCTGTATTAGATTATATCCCGAACATGTAGAAGAGCTATTTGATCTAGTTAACAAAGGAACTAAAGTAAATATAATAGATCAACCTGTTAAAGCAGGATGGAAGAATGGTGAGTTATACATAGAAGTTCATAAATTACCAAAATATGTAAGAGAAAATAGTGTAAAATCATCAAATAATGATAAAAATTTATTACCAATTGCGTATGAATCTGTTCAAAAAGCTGCCGGAGTAGATATTTTGAAGGTAAATTGGAATGAAGTAAAACTTGCTGTAAAAGAAGCAACAGGCATACCTCATAAAATTTCAAAATAAAAAGGCTTTTTACATAGAAAAAGCCTTATTTATTTATTAATATTTAAAACAACTTACTTTCTTGATATTGTTTCAAACATTCTATCAATCTTATCATTTAAAGCTCTAAGAGCTGCTTGATTTTGATTAGCCATTTCTACCGCACGATCTGCAACTCTTTTCGCTGTTTGTGCAGCTTGAAATGCCTCATTAGCTTTAATTGCAGCTGCATCAGCAGATGCTTGAGCAGCAGCTATAGCTTCATCTTGTTGTGTTTCTGAATTACCAGTTGCACTAAGTGCTTCTTGAGAAGCCATTTGTGCATTTTGACAACCTGAAAGAGCAATCAAGCTAAAACCAATTAAAGCTATCCATAGTATATTTTTTATATAATTCATATTTTATGCCCCAAATAAAATGTATATAATGTATTTATTACAACATTAATTGTTAAAAAGCAAAAATATTTAACATATATTACTTAATAAGTAGATCTTCCACCTGATAAATCAAATGCTGCCGAGGTGCTATAAGAACACTCCTTAGAGCTTAACCAACAAATCAATGAGGAAACTTCACTAGGTTGGCCCATTCTTCCCATAGGAATTTTTGATATCATATAAGCTTTATGTTCGTCACTTACTTGAGCAAGCATTTCAGTTTCTATAACGGCTGGAGTAATACAATTTACTAAAATACCTGTATTTGCTAGCTCTTTACCTAAAGATCTTGTAAACGTTATTACGCCAGACTTTGAAGCACTATAATGTGCGGCATTTGGATTTCCTTCTTTACCCGCAACAGAAGCTATATTTACTATTCTTCCATAATTATTTTTTATCATATCTGAAACAATTTCTCTACAACATATAAAAGTTCCAGTTAAATTAATATTTATAACTCTTCTCCATTCATCTACTTCAGTATTTTCAACCGTTGCATTATCTCCAGCAACACCTGCACAATTTATTAAAATTTCAGGTGAACCTATTTCATTTCTAACTCTATCTGCTGCCTCTTTTACTGAAAATTCATCTGAAATATCTACGTTTATTGCAATACTATTATCTCCTAATGATTTTTGTATATTGATTAATGCATCCTTATTGTAATCCCATAGAGCAACTTTTGCTCCATTATCAATCATTCTTTTAGCTGTTTCTTTCCCAATTCCGCTTCCTGCTCCTGTAATTATAACAACTTTATTTGTAAATTCTTTACTGTAATTAATCATTTTTCTAACCCCTTATTAATTCATAGCTATAAAATATAGCATGTAGTAGAATAAAGTATGAATAAAAAAAACAAAAAATATAAATACGATATAGCTATTATTCCTGGAGATGGGATTGGAATTGAAGTAATTAAAGCAAGTTTAATTATTATTAAACAAATATTAGATTTAGAAAAAATTTATTTAAAAGAAACTTTTTACCCTTGGGGGAGTGAGTACTTTAAAAAACATAACTTGATGATGCCAAGTAATGGAATAAAACAATTAAGAAAGCATGATGCAATATTTTTTGGTTCGGTAGGAGACAAAAGCATACCAGATGACATTACTTTATGGGGTTTAAGATTAGAGATTTGTCAAAAATTAGATCAGTATGCAAATATAAGACCCTCAAAGTTTTTACCTGGTATTAAATCTCCTTTAAAAGATGATATTGCAAAAGATATAGATTGGATAATAGTTAGAGAAAATTCAGAAGGAGAGTATTCTGGTTCTGGAGGTATTGTTCACATTGGTACACCTCTTGAAATAGGAAGTGAATTGGCAATTTTTACTAAAGAGGGATGTAAAAGAATACATAATTACGCATTTAAATTAGCTAGAAAAAGAAAAAAGCATTTAACTCTTATAACTAAGTCTAATGCACAAAAACATGGTATGAAGTTATGGGATGAGTCTTTTTATGAGATGAGTAAGCATTATCCAGATGTAAAAGTAAATAAATTGTTGGTAGATGCAGCAACTGCAATAATGGTTTCTAAACCACAAACACTTGATGTTATAGTGGCTACAAACTTACATGCAGATATTCTATCAGATTTAGCATCAGCATTGACCGGTAGTTTAGGAATAGGAGCAACAGCTAATATAAACACTAATAAAAATATACCGTCTATGTTTGAACCTATACATGGATCCGCTTTTGATATAATTGGAAAAAATGTTGCAAATCCTATTGGGGCTATAATGAGTGGTGCTATGATGTTAGAACATCTTGGGGAGAAAAAATGTGCTAATAGAATATATAATTTAATTAAAATATATGCTAAAGAAGGAGGTCCATTTACTCCTGATTTAGGAGGCAGTGCATCCACTGATAGTATTATAAATACTTTATCTAATATTATTAAAAAAAAATACTAGGATAATTTTTTGAAATTATAAATATTAATGGACATTTGAGACTAAAATGTATTTAATCACGTTTCTTTTTATTTTTAAGGAGAATTAAATTATGAGTATAAAACCATATACTGCAGTAGGGTTAATTCCTACAGTGAGAGGAATAAGGAAGAGAGAAGATATACGTCATAATTTAACACATATCAAACATCTCACTAAAGCGGCTTCATGGTTATCAAGTCTTGACTTGCCTGTAAAATTAGTAGCTGTTCCAGAAGGAGCTATTCAGGGTTTTAATGATGAGGTTTTAGACGCAGATCATTCAGAATTTGCAAATACTTGTTGTATTGATATTCCTGGATGGGAAACTGATGTACTTGGTGGAATAGCAAGGGAATATAATACATATATAATGGCTCAAGCCAAAGCTAAGCATCCTGATTGGCCAGATAGGTTCTTTAATTGTGGATTTATTATAGATCCTGATGGTGAAGTTATCTTAATACATTATAAAGTATCTCCATTATTTCCAGTTGAACATTCAGTCTGTCCTCATGATATATACGATTGGTGGGTAGATAAATATGGAAATAATTTAGATGCATTTTGGCCAGTAGTTGAAACAGATATTGGGCGATTAGGAATAATGATGGCTAACGAGGGTTCTTATCCTGAAAATGCCAGAGCTTTAGCTTTAAATGGTGCAGAAGTTGTTTACAGAGCGTCTTATCCTCATCCTGCAACAGGAAATGATATGTTTGAGATACAAAGTCGTGCGCGTGCACTAGACAATAATATGTACGTTTTAGCTCCAAATATGGGGACTTACTATTTATTTAAAGAAGGAGATACTCCAATTGATACTTTTGGTGGTAGATCCTATTTAATAGATTATAAAGGACGAATAGTAGGAAAACAGGATTACGGTGGGTCGTCAACTTATGTATCTGGTGTAATTGATATAGAAGCTCTAAGACATCATAGAGAAGGGGCTCAATGGGATAATTGGTTAAAAGATGTAAGAACAGAGCTGTACCAATTATTGTATAAAGACCCTATTTATCCTAAAAATTTGTATCTTAAAAATAAACCTATGAAACATAAAGAATACAAGTCAAAAGTTATTGATAAACAGATTAAACTAATGCATGATAGAGATATTTGGGTCAAGTCTAAAAAATAATTATGTATTAAATTTTTGGGGAGAGAATAATGTTTAAAAAAGGTGAACAAGAAGTATTATCTACTTTAGATGAAAGTAATTATAAGAATGAAAGAATTAAAATTGTATTACCTGAAAAAGATATGCCAACCCATTGGTACAATATTTGTTCTGATTTAAAAAATCCATTAGCTCCTCCTTTAAATCCTGGAACTGGAGAACCAATTGGTCCAGAAGATTTAGCTCCTTTATTTCCTATGGAACTAATTATGCAAGAAGTAAGTACAGAAAAAGAAATAGAAATACCGGATCAAGTTAGGGATATTTATAGACAATGGAGACCTAGTCCGTTGTATAGAGCTAGAAAGTTAGAAAAAGCTTTAGATACGCCAGCTAAAATTTATTATAAATATGAAGGAGTAAGCCCATCAGGAAGCCATAAGCCTAATACTGCAGTTCCTCAAGCTTATTATAATAAACAAGAAGGTGTTAAAAAGCTTACAACAGAAACAGGTGCAGGGCAGTGGGGTTCTTCTCTCGCTTTTGCTGGATCTATATTTGGTTTAGAAGTAGATGTTTATATGGTTAAAGTAAGTTATCAACAAAAACCATATAGAAGAGCTTTAATGGAGAGTTTTGGGGCTAGGTGTGTAGCAAGTCCAAGTGACGAAACAGAATCAGGTAGAGCTATACTTAAAGAAACACCTGATAGTACTGGCAGTCTAGGTATTGCAATATCTGAAGCAGTGGAATTAGCTGCACAAAGAGATGATACTAAATATGCACTTGGTAGCGTACTAAATCATGTATTGCTTCACCAAACAATAATAGGACAAGAAGCAATAAAACAATTAGAAATTGCTGGTGATGAACCTGATGTAATAGTTGGTTGTACTGGCGGTGGGTCTAATTTTGCGGGAATTTCTTTTCCTTTTATTGGAAGGAATTTACGAGGAGAGAGCAAAACAAAAATTATTGCCGTAGAACCAGCTAATTGCCCAACATTAACAAAAGGAAAATTTGCTTATGATTTTGGAGATACAGGCCATTTAACTCCATTAGTAAAAATGCACACATTAGGATCTTCTTTTGTTCCTCCAGGGTTTCATGCAGGAGGTTTAAGATATCACGGTATGTCTCCATTAGTTAGTCATTTGGCTGAAGAAGGAGAAATAGAACCTACATCATATAAACAAGTAGAATGTTTTGATGCAGGGGTGCAATTTGCTAAAGCTGAAGGTATATTGCCTGCTCCAGAAGCAAATCATGCAGTTAAAGGCGCTATTGTGGAAGCTTTAAAGGCAAAAGATGAAGGTAAAAGTAAAACAATTTTATTTAATTTATGTGGTCATGGACATTTTGACATGCAAGCATATACCGATTATTTTGCAGGTAATTTAAGTGACCAAGACTATGATGAAAGTGAAGTAGCTATGGCCTTAGCTAATCTTCCGTCAGTATCATCTCAGTAACTATTAATAAACTTTTGTATATTATCTAATACCAACTGTGGGTATTCAATATGAGGACTATGCCCACAGTTTTTTATCTCCAAACGTAATGGATTATATTTAATTTGACGTGAAATTGAATCTAATTGTCTCATAGTTCCATATTTATCATCATAGCCTTGTATTAACATAGTTGGAATATTAATATGTTTAAGATACTTCTCAATATTCCAATTTTTAAATTCTTCTGAAGTCCATGCATCGGACCATCCATTAAATGCACCATCAACATCTTTATGATGTTTACTGAGTTTCTCTTTTAAAGTACTGTTATTCCACATTTTTTTTGCATCTATAACCCCCTCAATTGATAAATCTTCTACAAAAACGTGAGGAGCTTCTAGTATTATAGCTTCTACTTGAAAACCACTTCCAGCATATATTAATGCGATAGATGCTCCGTCTGAGTGCCCTATTAAGATTGGACTTTTAATACCCAAGTAATCGATAAGATTGGGTAGAACATTTTTAGCTTCATCATGCATATAGTTTACATTTCGTTTCCCTATTAATGGCGATGAATTACCCATGCCTAACCTAGAATATACATATACGTTTCGCTTCAAGGTTAATGAGACTTTTTTTGGCCATGATTTCCATAAAGAAACACTCCCAAGCCCTTCATGTAAAAAAATAATAGGCGTTAATTTATTGCTTTCATCAATTATGCTCTTAACTTCAATTTTATTACCTTCAAACTCAAAATAGTTTATAATTTCTTTAATCATCTTTTCTCAGTTTAAACCTTTGTATTTTACCAGTAGCTGTTTTTGGAAGCTCTTTAATAAATTCGTACCAACGTGGATATTTAAATGGCGTTAATTTTGATTTTACATAGTTAGTAAGTTCTAATTCTAAATCCTTATCTGCTTTGTATCCATTATTTAATACTATGTAAGCTTTAGGCTTTATTAAATCATCTTTGTCTCTATTAGAAACTACTGCGGCTTCTAACACACTGTCATGGCTTTGCAATGCCGCTTCTACCTCAAATGGTGAAACATATTGCCCTGAAACTTTCATCATATCATCAGCTCTACCACAATAAGTATAAATTCCATTTTCATCTTTAATATACTTGTCACCTGTTTTTGTCCATTTTCCTCTGAAAGTTATCTTGCTTTTTTCAGGCTTATTCCAATAAGAAATAGCACTAGAAGGGCCTTTAATTTCCAGTTCTCCAATTTCATTATTTTCCAAAATAGTGTCTCCTGTATCACTTATTAATCTTGCTTCATAACCGGATACAGGCCTTCCTGAAGCTCCAGGAGTTAATTCATCTATTCTATTTGAAATAAAAATATGAAGCATTTCTGTTGAGCCTATTCCATCTAATACATTTGTATTTGTTAAAGATTTCCACTTATCACACAAATGTGCAGGTAAAGCTTCTCCAGCTGAAATAGAAAGTCTCAAAGATTCAAAATTTACTGAATTAGCTCGAGAATTGAGAATTGCTGCATATAACGTAGGAACACCGAAAAACAGTGTGACATTATTATTACTTATAACTGAAGCTACTAGATCTGGAGTTGGTCTACTTGATATTAATATAGAAGTAGCACCTACGCTCATTGGAAATGTTAAAGCATTACCAAGACCATAGGCAAAAAACAATTTTGCAGCTGAAAAACAAATATCTGAAGAGCTTATATTTAAAACCTCTCTAGCATAAGTGTTTGCCGTAGAAATTATGTTTTTATGAATGTGAAGTGTTCCTTTTGGTGAACCTGTAGAACCAGATGAATATAGCCAAAAGCATACATCATTTTCATATGTTATAGCTGGTTTAATTACTTTATTTTTATTAGTTTTTAATAAATTTTGAATTGATAAATACTTTTCATTAGTATGTGAGTCACAAATAATTAAAAATTTTTCATTAATTTCTTCTTTAATAATCTCAAAAGTATTTAATAAATCGGGAGAAGTTATCACAGCATTTGATTCTGAATCTTCTATCATATATTTTATATCTTTTTTTGGAAGCATAGTATTTATACAAATAGGAATTATTCCAGACCATACGGCTCCTAAAAAGCAAATAGGATAATAAATAGAATCGTATGCACATAAAATTACTTTATCCCCTTTTTTTAATCCAAGATCTAAAAGTATATGCGAAACTTTTTGAATATTTATAAATAATTCTTTATAGGTGATACTTGTATTATCATCCACAAAAGCTATTTTTTCAGCATAATTCTTTAAATTTCTATCAATTAAGTCAAATGCTGCATTATATTCATTTTTTAAGTTATCCTTCATAAAATACCTATATATTATAGCAAATTAATTATATTTTCTTTAAACCAATTTACAGCTTCCTCTTCAGGCAAAGAACCGTCAGAAGCATCGTGATAATAAGGAGCTCCAATCAATTCTGCTTTTAAATCAGACAAAAGCTGAAAAAACTTTTTTCCTCCATAGGCAAATGTATCTCGGTAAGTCATATCACCTAAACCAAAAACAGTAAACTTGATATGCGACAAATTTGGAGATATTTCTTCTAACTTCTTATAAAAATCTTGCCCATTGTCAGGAACATCTCCTTGTCCATAAGTAGATGAAGTTATTAGGATTGGCCCCTTTAGCTCAATAAAATTTTCAACGGTTAAATTTTCCATTTCAATAATATTAGCAATTACATCATTATCTCTACAAAAATCTGCAATATCCTCAGCAACCATCAAAGCAGTGCCTGTCATGGTTGCAACACAAATATCTAAGTTACCCGACATTAAACATCCAATCTTAAAATTAAATTTGATTTAATATGATATTATGCACTATAATGCATAAATAACATTTAGGATATATATTGTAAATGGCAAATTTAAAAGAATCAGAGTTTTCACTGAACTCTCTTAAGGATATTGAGAAAGAAAAGTTAACTTTATCTGATATAGGGTCAGTAATAAGAAGTTACAGATCACAAAGAGGAATGAGTAGACAAATTTTAGCTAATAGATCTGGAATTTCTATGAGATACCTAGCTCAATTAGAAAGTGGTGGAGGAAACCCTACCTTGGCAATTTTAAAAAATATTGCTTATTCCTTAAATATTACACTATCTAATTTATTATTCTTAAAATCAAATAAGGATACTAAAATTGAAATGATTAAAGGAAAATTTGATCAATATAATAACTCTCAAATAAACAAAATCGTTAATTTTTTAAATAAAATAGATATAGAAAATAAAAAGAAAAAAAAAAATAAAATTGCATTAATTGGTTTAAGAGGAGCAGGGAAGTCAACACTTGGGGGCATGTATAGCAAAGAAAATAACATACCTATGTTTGAAGTTACTAATGAAGTTGAAAAACTTGGAGGTATGAATATAAGTGAAATTATTGAGTTAGGCGGACAAGAAATGTATAGAAGATTAGAATTTAATGCTATTCATAAATTGTATAAGAAGAGTAATAAACTCATTATATCCACTGGAGGTAGTATAGTTTCTGAAAAAGAAACATTTAATTTTTTATTAAATAACTTTTACACCATATGGATAAAAGCAAATCCTAAAGAGCATATGGATAGAGTAATTAAACAAGGAGACTCACGGCCAATGAATTCTAATCCTAAAGCTATGGATGATCTTTATAATATATTAAAAGAAAGACAGCATTTATATGCACAAGCTGATTTAGTCATAAACACTGAAAATATGGATGTAGGAGCGACATTTAAAGAGTTTAAAAATAAAATAAATTTAAATATTGGATAATAATTATATATGCAATATATTGCATAATTAAGGAGTATAAATTGATAACTTTTGAACGATTACCTAAGAACTATAAACATTGGGAGATTGAATATAAATCAGATAGAGCTTATTTATATTTAAACGTTTCTGAAAAAGATGGAATTAAACCAGGCTACGAATTAAAACTAAATTCTTATGACCTCGGTGTAGATATTGAACTTAATGATATTATCCAAAGAATGCGGTTTGAACATCCAAATATAAAAGTTGTAATTATTACTTCAAAACAAGAAAAAAATTTCTCAGCTGGTGCAAATATATATATGTTAGGTATGTCTGAACATTCATGGAAAGTTAACTTTTGTAAATTCACCAATGAGACTCGTAATGGTTTTGAAGATTCTAGTAAATCTGGCTCAATTAAATTTATTGCAGCAATTAATGGAATATGTGCTGGTGGTGGATATGAAGTAGCCCTTGCCTGTGACGAAATATTATTAGTAGATGATAGATCTAGCACAGTTAGCCTACCTGAAGTGCCTCTTTTAGGAGTATTACCAGGCACTGGAGGTGTTACTAGGTTAGTAGACAAAAGAAATGTTAGAAAAGATATAGCAGATATGTTTTGCACAAATGCTGATGGTGTTAGAGGCAAGAAAGCTATTGAATGGAATTTAGTTGATTATATTGCTCCTCCATCACAATTTTCTGATCTTATTGAAAAAAGAGCTGATAAATTGTGTGAAGAGGTCAAATTAAGAAACGGTAATAATGGCATATCATTATCTAAACTAAACTGTAGTATTAAAGATAATAAAATTGAATACGACACAATTTCATGTTCATTAAACAGAAATGATAGAACGGCAGAAATTATAATTAATGGACCAAGTGAAAAAGACATACTTAATATTGAGGAAATCAATAAAATAGGTTGTGAATGGTGGGCCTTAAAATTTATTAGAGAATTAGATGATCTAATTCTTCTATTAAGGACAAATGAATTAGAAATTGGTGTATTAACTATTAAATCAAAAGGATCGCTAGATTGCATAAACAATTTAAGTAATATTTTATACGATAATAAAGAAAATTGGTTAATTAACGAAATTATTGGACATATCAGAAGAACTTTTTCAAGACTTGATATTTCCTCTCGGTCAATTTTTACAATTATTGATAATGATAGTTGTTTCGGTGGCATTTTATCAGAACTTCTATTTTGCGCAGATAGATCATATATGTTAAATAATGAACTGTTAAATAAAAATAAGAATGGTCCTTTTATTAGTTTATCTAATTTAAATTTTAATTTTTTGCATATGGTAAACGGTCAAACTAGATTAGAGACTAGATTTAATTCAAATAAAGATAAATTAAAAAGTTTAAAAGATATTATTGGTTTAAAATTAAATGCAGAAGAAGCATTTCAGCATGGTTTAATTACAGTAATACCTGATGATTTGGATTGGGATGAGGAAATTAGGTTAAGCATAGAAGAAAGAACAACATTTTCTCCCGATGCATTAACTGGATTAGAGGCAAATTTAAGATTTCCTGGAAAGGAATCATGTGAAACTAAAATCTTTGGAAGACTCTCTGCATGGCAAAACTGGATATTTAATAGACCTAATGCCTCCAGTGATAAGGGTGCCTTAAAATTATTCGGATCCGGGAGTAAAGCGAAGTTTGATAATAAAAGGGTGTAAAAATGAGTGTACTTAATTACCAAGAAAGAATACCTAATAATGTAGATTTAAGTAATGATTTATCTCTACAAAGAGCATTAGAGCATTGGCAACCTAAATTTAAAAATTGGTGGCAAGAAATGGGACCCGAGGGGTTTCAGTCAGCTGATGTATACCTTAGAACTGCCATATCTGTAGACAGTGCAGGTTGGGCATCATATGGAAAAGTAAAAATGCCTGAGTATAGATGGGGAATATTCTTAAATGATAAAGTAAAAGATAGAAAAATACATTTTGGTGACAATATAGGCCAACCAGTATGGCAACAAGTTCCTGGAGATTATAGATCTATATTAAGAAGATTAATAGTTACTCAAGGTGATACAGAGCCTGCATCAGTTGAACAGCAACGTCTTTTAGGCAAAACTTGTCCTTCACTATTTGATTTAAGAAATTTATTTCAAGTAAATGTTGAAGAAGGAAGACACTTATGGGCAATGGTTTACCTTCTTCATGCTTATTTTGGAAGAGATGGTAGAGAGGAAGCGGAAGGATTGTTAGAGAGATATTCAGGAGATCAAGATAACCCAAGAATATTGGGAACTTTTAATGAACCTATAACGGACTGGGTAAGTTTTTTTATGTTTACCTACTTTACAGATAGAGATGGAAAATATCAGTTAAAGTCTTTAGCGGAAAGTAGTTTTGATCCTTTAGCAAGAACTTGCCAATTTATGTTAACTGAAGAAGCTCATCACATGCAAGTTGGAGAAACTGGTATAACCAGAATGGTTCAAAAATCTTTAGATACAATGAAAAAATTAAATACAGATTCAATAGAAGCTATTAGAAATGCTGGAGCTATAGACTTACAAACATTACAGAAGTATATAAATTTTTGGTTTTCTTCGTCTTTAGACTTATTTGGTTCTGAAATATCTTCTAATGCGGCAACATCATTTGCAAATGGTTTAAAAGGTAGACCTGACGAGGCTAGGTATGATGATAATTCCGAAAAAGATTCTATTTTTAAATTAGAAGGTATTGTTGACAACAAAATAATAGACCAAGAGGTTCCTACAAGAAATGCAATGAATGAAATTACTCGGCAAGCATATGTCAAGGATTGTGAAATTGGATTAAAACGATGGAATAGGTTAATAAACAAAGCTGGTTACGACATAACTTTAAATCTTCCGAGTACAAGGTTTAGAAGAAATATTGGTATGTGGGCAAATATTAATACAGATCCGAATGGAAAGATAATATCAAAAGATGATATGAATAATAATATTAATGATTGGTTGCCTTCAAACGGTGATAAAGAGTTTATTAATAGTTTAATGGTTCAAGTAACGGATCCTGATAAAACTGCAAGTTGGATTGCATCTCCAATAAGAGGTATTAACAACCTAGGTATTGACTATAAATATGTGGACATAGTGCAATAATTAAATACCTAACCACTCTTTCTGCACACCTGTATTATTTTGAAACTTACTTTTTGAACCTGTCCATTTAGTCTTTCCTTTACCAATTACAGAGACTTTATTAGCAAGATTTAATGCCATTTTAATATTTTGTTCAACAATTATTATGCTTAAACCTGATTTCAGCAGGCTTGATAATGCTTTAAATAATTCATTAACTATATTAGGTGCTAAACCTTGTGTAGGCTCATCTAAAAGCAGTAATTTTGGGTTTGTTAATAAAGCTCGACTGATAGCTAGCATCTGTTGTTCACCTCCAGAAAATTCATTAGATTTATTTTTAAGTCTATGCTTTAAAGAAGGGAACAATTCAAATATTTTAGGTAAAGTCCATAAATTATTTGAATTATATTGTGAAATAATACTTAAACTTTCCTCTACAGTTAGCGAAGGAAACATTCCTCTATTTTCTGGTACTAATGTCATTCCTTTTTCAGCAATATAATATGGTTTTATATTTTTTAAATTTTCATCCATAAAAATAACATTTCCAGAATCTGGTTTTGAAAGATTAACTAATGATCTTAGAGTAGTTGTTTTGCCCGCACCATTTCTTCCTAAAATGGCCATACAATCATTGTCAGAGAGGCTAAAGCTTATTCCTTGAAGAATATGACTTTTTCCATAATAAGTGTTTAAATTTTCAACATTCAATAAAACATTAGACATTTTCAATACCTAAATATTTATCTTGTACTAATTTAGAATTTTTAATTTCTTCTGATTCTCCATTAAAAATTATTTTTCCTCTATCTAATACATAAATACGATGTGCTAAATTATATATTACTTCCATATCATGTTCTACTATTACAATTGTATAATTTTTAGATAGGTTCTTAATAAGTCTAATAATATTTTTAGTTTCTAATGGGCTCATTCCAGCAGTAGGTTCATCTAACAGTAATAGAGTAGGACTACAAGCTATAGCAATTCCAATTTCTAATTGTCTTTGCAATCCGTAAGACAAAGCATCTGATCGAGAATTTGAATATTTATCTAGTCCAATATTTTTAATAATTTCAAATGCTTCATTAAGAATTCTTATATTTGAATTTAAATTAGTAAATAGTTGGAAGGTGATATTTAATCTGTGGCTTATTGCAAGCATTATTGATTCTAATACTGTCATTTCAGGAAACATTGAATTCTTTTGAAAACTTTGAACAATACCAAACCTTGCCCGTTGTTCATTTGATTTATTATTTATATTGATGTTTTTATATATAACATCTCCTATATCATGTTTAAGATGCCCTGCAATTACATTAAATAAAGTACTTTTACCGGCTCCATTCGGACCTATAATTCCTACACATTCATTATTGTCTATTTTAAGATTTATATTTTTTAATACCTTAATAGATCCAAAGCTTTTAGATAATTTTTTTAGTTCCAATATCATATTTTATTTTTACCTTTTAGTAGACGCAATCTTAGTTTTTCAATTAATCCCCATAATCCATCTTGCATAAATAAAACTACTAAAATAAACAGCAATCCTACTATTAGCATCCACCAACTAATAAAATTAGATAATTCATGTTGTAATATATAAACCACACTAGCACCCAGTATTGCACCAGAAATAGATCCTATTCCTCCTACAATAATCATAATCAAGCCTTCTCCAGATACTGTCCAATGCGTTAATTCAGGAGATATAAATCCATTTAACTGCACATATAATGAGCCGGCAATAGATGCAACTCCACTTGATATTGTGAATGCTATAATTTTATAAACCTTTGCATAACCTCCAATGGCAGATAATCTCATATGATTTTGTCTTAAGGCGTCCAAATTTCTTCCTAAAGGAGAATCAGTTATACGTGATAAAATAAAATATATTAATGACATCCATAATAATGAATAAATAGCAAAAATAAATGGGTCATTCATATCAATACCCATAAATGAAATATCTGGTCTAATAATGCCTGATATACCATCTGATCCACCTAATAGTTCTGATGTAAATACCCAAGCGTGAAACATTTCTCCTAGTGCTAAAGTGACCATTATAAAAAAGATACCATTTAAAACTACTATAAAATAAGAAATTAATAATCCTATGAAACATCCAATTAGAAGAGATAAAATTGTGGCTATAAAAGGGCTTATTCCTAAATTTAAAATGAAAATAGTTGTACTATAGGCACCTATACCTAGAAACATTGCATGACCTAATGATACAAGACCTCCTCTAGCAGCTAAAAAATCTAAACTCATTGCAAATATAGATAATATAGCAATTTCAGCTATAAAAAACCTGGTAAAATATCCTCCAAAAAAGATCGATATCAATGCACTTACTACAAGTACTATAAATAAATGCAATCTTAGTCTAGGGTTATAATTTACTGCCTTCATTTTATCTTCCATATAATCCATTTGGTTTTAATAATAATGTTACAGCCATTACCGCGTATATTATAATTTGAGCTATTTCTGGAATATAAACCTTTCCATAACTATCTACAAAACCAATTAATAATGAACCAATTAAAGCTCCTTTTAGGCTCCCAGGCCCTCCTACAACTACAACTATTAAAGTTAAAACTAAAACTTCCATATCCATTCCAGGCTCCACACCTAAAATAGGTGCAACAGTAATTCCTGCCAATCCTGCTAATCCACAACCTAATGCAAACATATATATAAGTATTTTATCAGTATCTATTCTTAATAATTTTGCCATTTCCGGGTCATCTACTGAAGCTCTCACTTTAGCCCCTATTTTTGTTTTTTCTAAAAAGATATAAAGTAAAGCAGCAATCAAAATTCCAATAAAAATAACAAATAATCTGTAACTTGGATAAGATTCTCCTAATACTATTATTGAATTAGATAAAATATTTGGTGCTGAAATTGAATGACTCATTGTGCCCCAAAATAGTCTAACACTATCTAATCCTATATATATTAAACCAAATGTTAAAAGTACTTGTCTCATTGGGTCAGCAATTTGAATATGGCGAAATAAAACTTGATATAATAAATAACCAATAAGTGCTGTAAATAATGGAGCTAAAATTAAAGCTAACCAAAAAGAAGTACTTATTGTCCATATTGATAAACCTATATAAGCTCCAATCATATATAGGCTTCCATGCGCTAAATTGACAATTTTCATTAGTCCAAAAATTATAGTCAATCCTGCCGATAGCAGAAATAACGTCATAGAAAATTGTAGAGCATTAAAAAATTGAATTAAATACATAATATACTATAAATTACAGCCAGATCCTGGATCTTTAACAGCTTGAATAGTATCTAAAATTTTTAACTCAGGAATATTATCGCCACTTACTACTTCAAAAATATAAATATTTTGAATTACATTATTTGATTTTTTATCTATTGTTAAAGGTCCTCTGGGACCAGTAACAGATATATTATTAATTGCACTAGCTAATTTTTCTTTATTTGAAATGTCACCCGAAAGAGATTTTACAGCTTCAATAATAACTTTTCCAGTGTCATAACCTTGCACTGCAAATTCTGATGGGACTCTATCATACTTATCTATGTATGCTTTTTTAAAATTATTATTTTCAACACTATCAATAGACGGAACATAATTTAAGCTTCCAATAAAACCTAAGGCCGCATCTTTCTGAGCTGGAAGAAATAGGGGAGATGTAGTCCATCCTGCACCAGTAATTTTCATAATGTCGCCTAGTCCAAAAGAATGAGCCTGCTTAATAAAGTTTATAGCTTCTCCACCTGCATAAAAAACATATAATGCCTCAGCACCACTATTTTTTATTCTTGCTAAATAGGGTCCAAAATCTTTTGTTTTACGAAATGGCGTGTATTCTTCACCTAAAATACTTCCGCCACCTGCTTCAAAATTATCCCTAAATGCTGACATCATTTCTTTGCCTGCTGCATAATCAGGTGCTAATAAAAATGCAGTCTTTATACCTTGATTTGCCATCCAAGTTCCCATTGGAGCATTTATTTGATGATTTGAAAATGAAATACGGGTTATGAATTTTGAACATTTTTCTCTAGTTAATACATTTGCACCAGCATTTGGAATAATTAAAGGAGTTTTTGTTTGTACTACAACATCTCTTATTGCTAAAGCTACAGAAGAAGAGACGGGCCCAACAAGAATATCTACTTTGTCGGAAGATATTAACTTTCTAGCTTTTTGTAATGCAATATTTGGTTTAACTTCTGTATCTCCTCTTATAACTTCAATTTTTTTATCAAAGATATCCTCTTGCTCCTCAAACGCTAATTTCATAGCATTTGTTATTTCTTCTCCGAGAACAGTGTACACTCCTGAATAAGGCAATAAAGTTCCTATTTTTATAATATTTTTATCATTAGCATTTGCCACACAAAACAAGAATGGTAATGTAATTAGCAATTTAAAATACCTAAATAAAAAGCTTATCATGTTCATAATTCCTCCAATGTTCGAAATAACATGTGTAAGTAATACTATTTTTCTCTTCTAAAGTGAATTAATAAGTTACTTATAAATTTTGTATTTTTAAAATATAAATAATTTAATATTGACTAGTTAAAATTGTGATTATATATCATAAATTGTGTCCCCTTCGTCTATCGGTTAGGACACCAGGTTTTCATCCTGGAAAGAGGGGTTCGATTCCCCTAGGGGATACCACTGTATTTGGGAATTGAACAATTATTATACTATTTTTAAAGTTTATGAATAAAATTCTTATTTTAATATTTTGTTTTTACATATCTATATCTTTTTCCTTTGCTGATTCATTAAACCCATTATCAGGAAACCTGGAAGCAATAAATTCGGGTAAAAAACTATATAATATTAAATGTTCAAAATGTCATGGTCCTAAAGCTAAAGGTATAAATAATGGACATACTAAAACACCAGACCTAAGTAAGTATAGGAGAGGATATATTGCTTTTATTGATGTTTTAGTTAGTGGATATTCTAGAATGCCTGCATGGGGAGGTATGGGCAAACTTGATAGTATTCAAATTGATCAGTTGGCTTCTTATATAGAAAGTTTAAATAGTAATAATTTAAAATGGAATAAATAAGCTATTTTAAAATATTTTATTTGCTTTATATCTCATTTTATTGTTAGCTATATATGAGAATGAGAATCAAACTCATTATCATAACTATTTTAACATTTAATTTATGAAGAGAGGCTTAAATTAAAAATTAAAATAGTATTCGTAAATTTTTATAAAGGGAGGGTTTAATGAAATTTACAAGAAGAAATTTCTTACTTGGAACAGCATCTTCTACTGCTCTAATAAAAATGTGGGCAGCATTAAACGTTGCAGAAGCCAAAATAGTTGCAGGTTCTAGTAATAAAGAACGTAAACTATTAGATAAAATGGTAAGAACACTATATCCACATAATACATTTCCAAATGGACCTTATGACAGAACTACGGAAGATGTCATCAATAAAGGCAATGCTGATGCAGGCAAAATGTTAATGATGAGAGATGGACTAAGAGACTTAGAAAAAAACTCTTTTGGGGATCTTAGCTTTAACGAAGCAACTAAATACCTTAAGAGTATTGAAGGTTCACCATTCTTTAATCATGTTCGCGGCACAAGTGTAGTGACATTATATAATGATAAAGAAGTTTGGGATGTACTTGGTTATGAAGGCGCTAGTTTTGATAAAGGAGGCTATGTAAATCGTGGATTTAATGATCTTGATTGGCTACCTGAACCAAGAATAGAAGAACATCCTGACCATGCTAATTTTTTTGTAGCTACACAAAATAAATTAGCCGCTAAACAAACTAATGCAAATCAGTAGGTTAGGAGAAAAAAAATGAATATAGATAAAAATGAAAATGCCATTGTTATTATTGGCTCAGGAGCAGGTGGTGGCCAAATGGCTTATCAATTAACTAAAGAAGGAATACCATGTGTATGTTTAGAAGCTGGTCCATTCCTTAAACCAGAAGACTACTCTAATGACGAATGGAGTGCATTTTTACAAATGGCTTGGCTTGATGCGAGAGGAACTAGTGGATCTTGGAGAGTAAATAAAGATTTCCCTGGTTTACCTACTTGGTTAGTTAAAGCCGTAGGAGGGACTACTACTCACTGGGCCGGAGCAACTCCAAGATTTTTAGACTATGAGTTTAAAACTCGTACTACTTATGGAGATGTAGAAGGAGCTTCTTTACTTGACTGGCCTATTTCTCTTAAAGATATGGAACCATATTATGATAAGGCTGAAAAAGCTATAGGCTCTACTCATAGACATGGTAGACCCGCCTTACCTGCAAATAATAATTATAAAGTATTTGCTAATGGTGCAGAGAGAGTAGGTTACAAATATTATGCTACTGGACCTTACGGAACTAATGCAGAACCTTATGATGGTAGACCTGGTAGCATCCAAGATGGTTTTAACTTTCAAGGAGATAAAAATTCATCTAAATGGAGTACAGCCGTAAGCGAAATACCAAAAGCACTTAAAACAGGATTACTTGATTTAAGACCTCAATCTCATGTAGTGCAAATTACTCATAATAAATCAGGCTTAGTTGATGCGGTAATATATGTTGATGCTAATGGAGATATTCAGAGACAAGCTGCTAAAGTAATTTGTGTTGCTGGTAATTCTATAGAATCTCCTCGATTATTACTTAATAGTGCTTCTAATATGTTTCCTGGAGGACTTGCAAACAGTTCAGATCAAGTTGGAAGAAACTACATGAGACATATGACAGGATCTGTCTATGCGAGATTTGAAAAAGAAGTTAACTTTTATCGTGGTGAAACTATGGCTGGTTTTATTGGTGATGAAGTTATAAATGATCCTTCTAGAGGGTTTGTAGGTGGTTACTATATGGAAACCTTAGCATTAGGACCAGCATTTTTATCTAGTTTCTTAGACCCAGGAGCTTGGGGAGCTGATTTTGCAAAAATGATGGATGGTTATTCAAATATTGCGGGTATGTGGTTAGTTGGAGAAGATATGCCTCAAGCTACAAATCGGGTTACTTTATCTGATTCAATAAAAGACCAATATGGAATGCCAGCGCCAAATGTTCATTTTGATGATCATCCTAATGATATAGCAATGAGAAATTATGCTTATGAAAAGGCTGAAGCATTATATAATTCAGTTGGGGCAGTACAAATTTTTAGAACACCGCCGTATCCTTCTACTCATAATTTAGGTACTAACAGAATGAGTGCTAGACCTGAAGATGGGGTTGTTAATAAATGGGGACAAACGCATGATATCAAAAATTTATTTGTTTCTGATGGCTCTATAATGACAACAGGCGCAGCAGCTAACCCAACTCTAACTATTACTGCTCTTGCTATTAGACAAGGTGAATATTTAGTAAGCGAGCTGAAAAAAGGTAATCTTTAAAATAATTAATTTTTTTAAAGTTATTATTATAATGCCTTATTTTAATTTATAAATAAGGCATTATAAATTTAATCTATAAACTTTAATTAATTGAGCTATTAAACCTTACAACCAGGGTCAGCTTTAACTGAACCTATTCTTTTTATAATATTTAAATCTTTCTTGCCCCCTTTAGCTATTACTAAATCTAATGAACTATGATGACTGACTGCATCTATAGTTTCTATATTTCCGGATATAGATTTATAACTCAATCCAGGAAGAGACCTTAAAGCCGCAACACCAGAAATCTCACCAGCCTTGTTAAAAGCTTCCCCTAAAGCTAATACTGCACTAGCATGATTATGAGCATAATAAGTTACAGGAAAATTTGATCCTTTAATATTTTTAACGTATCTCACAAAATCTTTAGCCTCATTTCTATCATCGGACATAATAAAAGATGAACAAGTAATTATTTTTTTTCTTTCTTCTTTAGATAAGGACATATGATGCATTTCGTTAAACCCTATCCATGCAAAATTAAGCCTATCTAAAAGTCCCATATTATTTGCTTGTTTAATAAATAAAGTGCCATTGCTTCTTGGTATACAAAAAAGAATAACCTCAGTATCGGTCTTTGATATCCACTTTAAAATAGGTTCAAATTTTTCTTCACCTAAATCAGTTAAGGCTTGTCCTCTTACCTTACCATCAGTTGGATAAATATAAAATCTAGATTGCCTAAACATAGAATTTTGCCAACTTGGATATGAACCAACTATAAAATACTTCCTTCCTTTTCCTCCATCTACGTAATCAATAAGAGGTTTAACATCTTGAGCTGGAGTAGGACCTAACGTAAAAAAATTTGGGTGACAATATCTACCTTCATGATTAGTAGCACTAATCAATGGAACATCTAAACTTTTTAAATGCCTAGAAGCGAATTTCCGCCCTGCAGCAATAAATGGCCCGATTATACCTGAAACTTTATCTGATTTAACTAATTCATGACATGTTTTTTCTAAATTGTTAGGATGCCCCTCAGAATCTCTAAATACTGCCTTAACTTTTCTTCCTAGTATGCCTCCATTAGAATTAAGCTTTTCTATGCCTACGTCAATTCCAACCTTCATCTGTTCTAAAATATTACTAGCTTCACCGCTTATTGGCAAAAGAATACCAATATTTACTGAAGTACTGTTATTAGCTATAGCTAAAGGAAATCCTCCTATAAAAGTACTTGCTGTTCCTGCCCCTAAAGATTGTATTATTTTTCTACGATTATATGTTAAATTTTTCTTATCTGTATCATTTTTCATATTTAAGCCTTCCTTAATAATTATATTATACTATCAAATATCTTTTATTATTCATATAATAATTAAACTTAATAATTATCTTATTGTAATTGTGATTTAACAAAATATTTGCTTTAATATAAACAATCTAAAATTAAAAATGGAAAATTAATGAAAGTATACATGATAGCCCATATAGAGGTTACTAATTTAGAATTAATGCAAAAATATAGAGAATTAGTTCCTAAAATAATAGAAAAATTTAATGGTAAATATATTGTTAGAGGAGGAGATTTGAAAGTTCTCGAGGGAAATGCTCTTAAACATAGAATGGTAGTAGTTGAATTTCCTAATAAAGAATCAGCTGAAAATTTTTATTATTCTGAAGAATACGCTCCGGTAAAAAGTCTTAGACTAGAAGCAGGAAATAACTCCTCTGTGTTAGTTGAAGGTCTTGAATAACTAGTAGAATAATAAATAGTATTATATTTTTTACACTACTTTAAAATATTACTTATTAATTACTATATAGATAATAAATTCGGTAATATTTACTATAATAATTACTGATAATATAGCGGTTATTAAGGGTTATTAATTTTATATAGATATATATAAAATAGTATTGTTATAATTTAACTTTAATCAAAATTCTAAGGGAGGAAAAACAATGATTAAAGTTATCTTATCAATGCTAATCTTCTTGTCATTTTTAACAAAGGCAAATGCTGATGTTACAAATAATGATTTGTTAGCAGAACCAGGTGATGATTGGTTGCATACTAACGGCAATCATGCAGCACATAGATTTAGTCCTTTAAATCAAATAAATGATAGTAATGCTGGAAATTTATCAATAGATTGGATTTATTCAACTGGTGGACAAACTAATGCTCAAGGTCCAGTAATTGAACATGATAATATGCTATTTTATGCTCAAGATAATCAACTTCATGCTATAGACGCTATAACAGGAATGAATATTTGGAGATATGACCATGAAATTCCAGAGGATTTTGGAGGTCAATTTAATCCATTCTTTACTGGAAAACATAGAGGCGTAGCAATAGCAGGTTCAACTGTTTATATGTTATCTACTGAATGTTCTATAGTGGCATTAAACTATAAAACTGGCGATGAAGTATATTCATATAAAATAGATAGACCATATCCAAGACAATTTGAAACGACTGCAGACGGAAATGGCTATTTTTGTACATCTAACCCTGTAGCAATTCCTGGAAAATTAATTGTTCCAATGAATGCTACCGATACAGGAGGTTTACAAGGATATGTGCATGCACATAGTTTAGAAACCGGTGAAAGACTATGGGCAGCTCCAATGATACCTCAACCAGGTGAGCCAGGAGCAGATACATGGCCAGGAGACAGTAGAATTTATGGTGGTGCAGGACCATGGATGGCTGGCACTTATGATCATGAATTAAAAACCTACTTTACAGGAACAGCAAATGCATATCCATGGAATCCTTATGGTGAACGCCAAGGTGCAGGAAGTGAAGGAAATAACGCAAATGTTGGAGCTGCAGCTATCGTTGCTGTAGATACTGATACTGGTAAAGTTAAGTGGAGATATACAGTAGTTCCTGGAGATCCATGGGATTATGATGCACAACATACTCCTATACTAGTAGATATCAATAACCAAACAACAGTGGTCCAGGCAAATAAGACTGGTTATATGCATTATCTTGATGCTGTTACTGGAAAATTCTTACAAGCACCTCAAATAGCTGATAAAATTACATGGGCTAATGGTTATGATACTGATGGTAACCCAATTTGGTCACAAGCAGTACCACAAGAAGGTGTAGAAGTAATAGTTTGGCCTTCATTACTAGGTTCTGTAAACATGTCACCAGCAGCTTATAATCCTCAAACTGAAATGATTTATCTTCCTAGAAGAGAGGCTCCTATGGCTTATACATTAGAAAAAGTTCAGGTTACTAGTAATGTACGAAACCTAGGCGCAGCTTTTGAAATAGGACCTGATGATGTTGATAAACAAGTAAATTCAGCTCATAACATTAAAGATGGATCTGAAGCTTGGAGGACAGAAGTTAATAAAGGTGGAGACTCTGGAGGAATGCTAACCACAGCGGGTAATTTGACAATATTCTCTACTCAAGGTGGTCAAATAAATGTGGTTAATGCTACTACAGGTCAGATCCTTTACACTTTTGACACTAACTCTAACTCTGATGCTGCAGCAGTTACCTACTTAGCAAATGGTAAACAACATATTGCTTTCACTTTTGGGGGACTTCCTCAATTTGGTACAGCTGGATCATCTAACCCTGTTAACAACGGAGGCGTAATAGTCAGTCTAAGTGTAAAATAAATACCAAAATTAATCTCATAGAAGGTTAAAACTTTCTATGAGATTTTTTTTTAATCAATCAAGGGTGGAATAATGAATAAATTGCTTAATTATATAATAGTTATTTTGTTGTATACATTTACTTCTATATCTGCACATGCAGTCGGGACTGAATCAGTCAAATCTTCTAACCCTATTTCTGGTGATGCAACAGCAATAGAAGAGGGAAAGACATTGTATCGCGCGAATTGTGCTTACTGCCACGGTCTTAGGGCAAATGGAAAGGGCAGAGGACTACCAAAATCTGCAAATTTAAGAAAATTTAAGAGAGGGTATACTGCTTTTGTTAGCGCTGTAGTAAATGGATATAAAAGAATGCCGGCGTGGGGAGGCATGGGTCCATTAGAATATGAGCAAATAAATGCTATTGGTGCTTATTTAGAGACTATGGCTAAAGAAGGAGCAAATTGGGAAGATGAAGAATAATGACTATAAAATATAATAAATTTTTAATTATTATTTTCATATATTTTGTTTCTTTTAATGTTCAATCTATGGTTTTAGACGAAAACTATAAAAATAATAATTCATATATTTTTACTCTAAATAATTTCATTAAAGAGGCTAAAAATTTATCTGATGAATCGTTATTAAATATTGATGACATAGATAATATTAAACACGTAACATCAGATTTACGAATGTATTTAGATACAAATCTTCTTCCAATTTTGAATGAAATATCTAATAAAATAAATGAATCAAATATTCCTGAAGAGATTAAATTTGCGATAATAAATATCAATACATTAGTTGAATCAATTCATGATAAAACAGATATGATACTAGGTGGAGCAAATCCTGTAGGAGTACAATATTATGCCGAAGGAATTTCTGAACAATTTGAAACAATTTATGTAGGTATTGATAGGAATGAAGATGGAAAAATTGATGATCAAACTAACGAAGGTGGTCTTAACTATCTTAATGAATATCAAAGGTAAATATTGAAATATATAAAATGCTTAAAACCTTATTTATAATATCAATTCTTTTTTTTAATTTTACTAATTTGTCTTATTCAAATGAAACACAAAAAAGTGTTAAAATTAATAAAACTTTTTTAAAAGACAGTCATTGGAACTTTAGACTGAAAAAAATAGAAAGGATAAATGATATATTAAAGATATCAATTAGGTATAGTAATAAAGGTGCCTATAGAAGACCTATATTTTTAGCACAAGGCAGTACGCAAGCTATCACTAGTATAAACGATGAAGGCTCTGTGGAATCAAATCCAGCGCCTAATACCGATGTACCTGCAGCAATATTAAAATCATTTCATAGCAATAAAATATTTGAAGCAATTAATATTGAAGGTATAACAATAGATGCATTCACTAACGTTGAAAAAAATAAAGGTAAAACAGCAATTTTCACTTTTAATATAGGAAATGTAGAAATCGATAAAGCATATTTTGTAAGTAATTGGGTAACAATGATTATGAGAGGTGCTACGGGAGTAATACCTATTAATATTTTAATTGATGTTCCTGTAAAATAAATATGTATAATAATATTCATAAAATAATTATTACTTTAATATGCATTTCTTTTGCCTGCACAGCTTTTTATTTACGCAGCTTTATTAACAATAATATTTTGCCTGCTAAAGAAGCTAAAATGCAAGAAAGAATAAATAATGAAATTAAAATAATTCAAAATAGTTACAATAAAAGTCTTTATAAAGATGCAAAAGAGTCATCTCATTACTTATTGACTTCTCATTTAAGTAAAATGAATACAAAAAATATAGAAATACTAAAATTATTAAAATTTTCTTCCGAATCGAAATTAGCAATATTAAATGAAAAAGATAATGAAATTATTGATTCAATAACAAACTTAAAAGAAATTCTCAATTCTAGTAATACTAATATAAAAACATTAGGTTTAATTAGAATAGCAGAATCATATAAAGCAATTAATAAAAATAAAAAAATTAATTTAGAAAATAGCAATAAGTATTTAGAGCAAGCTATTGTTATTGATAAAGAAAATAATTTAAATAATAGTGATATTTACTATTTAATAGCTATGAATTTATTAGATATATATGAGCTAGAAAAAAAATATAATGATAAAAACGAGGCAATTGAATATTTAAAATACAATATTACTGAATTATTAAAGACCAATAATAATATTCATTTAAGTAAATCATATATAAATTTATCTTTAGGATATGTAAAACTTGCATCTATTGAACAAGGAAGAAAAAATTTAAAAAATGCAAGTAATAGTATGGAGAATGCTTTGGAATTAATTCCAAGAAATATTGATCCAGTGCAAAATGCTAGAATACATAGAATGCTTGGAGATATATTTTATTTAAGATCTAAAATGCCCAAACTTCCTAATGAGGCTGGGCCAAGATATATACAGGACGTAGTAAGGTTTGAAGCAAAAGCTAAACGAGAGTACAGAAAAGCGGAACAAATGGGCATATATATAGATATTATTCCCGGAGTAAAGAAACATAAAGAAGAAGAGGCGGCACTTAGAAAGAAATTAAACTCTATAAACGACTCTTCAGGGGGTGGGCCTATGATTACTGTTGAAGATAAAAAATAACTTTAATTAAGGATTTAAAATGAAAAAAAATGCAAATATTTTAATCTATACTTTTTTACTTATCAATTCATTCTTTTGTCTATTGCTATATTCTGCTTATTTATTAGGATGGATACAACAAGTATTTACTAGTGATAGTAGTTATTTAAGCTACGTAATATGTTTAATATTTTTTATAATATGGATAATGAGTATTTACGCAGCATTATGGATTAATAAAGAAATATCTTATTTAAATGAAAATAAACAAATAGGATTTGCTAGTGAATATGTAGACCTTGTAAGAAAGAAATTTTCTGGAAATAAATCCATATCTTACGACCATTCATTATTAGCCAACACATTTCAAGTTAAATTATATTTAAAAATAAAATATATATCCTATACAGCTAACCTTCTAATATTATTGGGTTTAATTGGGACTGTAATAGGTTTTATTATAGCTGTAGGAGGGTTAGGCGACAGTCTGGCTGGTGGGCAAAATTTATCAAGAGTGCAAACGGTTTTAGGCCAAATAGTAAATGGTATGGGAGTGGCGTTATTTACAACATTGTTGGGAAGCATATTTGGCGGAATTTGGCTTCAATTACATTACGAAATATTATCAAATTTTATTGAAAAATTTGTAATTAATGTAATAGAAAAAGTTGAGTCTGAAATAATACCAAATATTGAAAAGTAATATGATACAAAAATACAATTCAAATAATGATAATAATACAAGTACTGTATTTAGAGACATGCTATTTCTTATGGTATTTAGTTTAATAGTTATTATTTTTATTTTAACTTTTTTAATTAACCCGGTAAACAAACCGCAAGAAATTCCACTTAGAACAGAAATTTTAATTGAGGCAACCTGGCCTACAGGCGCTGCTCACGATATTGACTTATGGGCTATGGGGCCAGATAACATTCCAGTAGGATGGGGACTATTTTCTGATGGACCTTCATTAAATTTAGAGAGAGATGATAGAGGAAAAATAAATGATAATTCTCCTTTAAATTATGAATGGACTTCTATTAGAAATTTAGAACCAGGAGAATATATAGTAAATTTGCATTTGTATGGTCCTTATGGAGATGATTTACCTGTTCCCGTTACAGTTAAAATAACTGGAAAAGGAGATATTGGAATAATTTTTTCTGGTGAAATAATGCTGTCTAATAATAAAGAAGAAGTTACAGTAGCTAGATTTACAATAGATAATAATAAAAAATTAGTTCAAGATAGTATTCACAATTTATATAAATCAATAATAAGCCTTCGATAAAATGCATACCATTCTTATTAACTTACTAACATACTCAATAATTGTAGCTCTCATAATATTTCTTACTGGACTAGTATTTATTAAGGCTAATAATAAGTTTATGAAGTTTTTTGTTGGTATTTTATCTATTATATCAATAGTTTTAATCGTTATTTTTGATGATAAATATAGAGGATATCCTCAAGATCCTCCTTCAGGTAGTCATCGAGTCCAAGGTTGGGAAATTGATGAAATTAACAGATCTATATACTTAATGATTATACCTGAAAATAGCGAACCTATTAATGTAGTAGTACCATTTGATCTTGAAAAAGCATTATACTTACAAAATGCTGCTGAAAATTATGGTATATATAAAGAAATGACCATGCATGTTAGTGATTCTAATAAAATAAGAGAATATAAATTTAATTTTGTCAAAAGATTTGAAGACGAGCCTATTCTTGATAATAATAATCAAATTACTGATATTGAGGAAGAGCCTCAAGATATTAAAGAAGAAAATTTTAACTACCCAAAACCAAATTGATAAGCAACATGATAAGCAATATATCCCTAATTTCTATAATAATTTTATGTTTAACAATTTTTTATTTACTTACTAGTAAGTATTTTAACAAAAGTGTGTGTGTATTACTTATAAGTTTAGCATTATGGTTGCCGTTATATAATATGTTTGATAGCTTAGGACATGCCACGAATATAAGGCCAGAAGGAATGTTTAAAATCATTACCTCAATAGTTCCAAACTATGAAAACTCTATGATTTATATTCTAGTTAAAGATTTAAATGCAAATAATTCTCCTAGATTGCATAAAATAGTTTTAAATAGAGAAGCAATGCAAAGATTACAAGATGAAGGCTCTGATTATGCTCAAAGAGTATTCAGGCTTGCAGGTGATGGCACAGGAGCTTATGACGTAGTTTATGTTGATTATACTCCACCTGATCTTCAAAAGGGAGACACACAGAGAAGTTATCAAAATAATGCACAATAGCTATAAACATTATTATATATGTTTATTTTGATTCCCATACTTTAGGAAAAACTTCACTATCGAGAGAATCTCCTCCTTTTATATCAAGATTTGGAAGAATACTTTTAATTTTTTCATTATTAATAAAAGTGCCTGGCCTGTCATCCCAAATTACATCATCTCCTATATAACGTAATGCCAAGCCTCTCCTTCTTGTTTTTAATGATTTATTACCAGATGAACCATGAATAGTTAATGGATGGTGTATTATTGCATCTCCGGGTTTTAAATCCCAAGACAAAATATCATAATCATCCAAATTTGCATTTATATCAGGAATTGTCTCAAGTCCCATTTTGTTATACAAATCTACATTACCAGAGCTTTTTCCAAATGTGGTAGGGGCATAGAATTTATTCCACTTATGAGATCCTTTTATATATTTGACTGCACCTGAATCTTCGTTTACTTCATCAAACGCCACCCAAAATGAAATTATTTTCTGGCCTGAAATAGGCCAATAAGGTAAATCATGATGCCAAGGGGTAATTTCTGAGGTATTGGGTTCTTTAACTAATAACTGATCATAAAAAAAATTTATCTTTTTACTATTTAGCAATTTTGCAGCAATTTCAGGTAAATTTGAATTAAAAGCAAAAGATTTAAAAGTAGAATTTCTCATCCATATGAAAAAATCCCCATAATACCTTCCTTTTTTATTAGAAGGTGTATATTCAATTGATGCAGAACCTGGGTTTTCTAAAATATAATCAATGGCTCTTTGCATATCATCTAGCCATTTTTGGCTAATGGCATTTCTAATAACAACAGCGCCGTTTAATTCATATTCGGCTTTAATATTTTTTAAATCAAATTTAATCATAATTTAATTTATCAAATATTAACTATTACAACAATATTGTAATAAAATTAGACAATTAATAATAAATAATTTACTTGCAGAAAAACAAATTAATAACAATTATATATTGTAATATAATAAAATAAGGGGGAAATATTATGAAATTAGGATTAATAATTACTATTTTAATCTCTATGTCTAGTATTGCATATGCAGACTATACAGTAAAAAATGTTTATCGGTTTGATAATATGGATATGATAAAAAGTACAGATTCTTCAAGCATAATTAGTTTAACTGTTAATGGTTTTTCAGAAGATTCCTATGGTAATAAAGCTACATCTAAATGTTTGGTAGATGTTGTAAAAGGAACTATTTCAGGTCACTGTGAAGCTATTGATCAGGATGGAGATATTGAATACT
>PAYS01000044.1 GCA_002715265.1 Candidatus Pelagibacterales bacterium | reverse complement strand
GGATTAAGAGTCCGTTGCTCTGCCAAATTGAGCTAGCGACCCCTTTTAAAGATTAACTTAGATTATGATAGTTAAGTATAAATTTTTTCTATTTATTCTTTTTATAAAACAGTTAATATAGAAAAATAATTAAGTTGCGGGCTGTGGCTCAGCTTGGCTAGAGCGCCTGCTTTGGGAGCAGGAGGTCGTGAGTTCGAATCTCACCAGCCCGACTAGCGCGGGTGTAGCTTAATGGCAAAGCTCCAGCCTTCCAAGCTGGCTATGAGGGTTCGATTCCCTTCACCCGCTCCAAAAATTTAAATTAATAGGAGAAACAAAAGAATGGCGAAAGAAAAATTTGAGCGTAATAAACCCCATGTCAATATAGGAACTATTGGCCATGTTGATCATGGGAAAACTACGTTGACAGCGGCAATCACTAAGGTGATGTCAGATACTTCAGGAGGAGCAGCTATAGCATATGATGATATAGATAAAGCTCCAGAAGAAAGAGAACGTGGGATTACGATCAATACAGCCCATGTAGAATATGAAACTTCTGAGCGACATTATGCTCATGTGGATTGTCCAGGACATGCAGACTATGTAAAAAATATGATTACAGGTGCTGCTCAAATGGATGGTGCTATTTTGGTTGTTTCTGCTTCTGATGGCCCTATGCCACAAACAAGAGAGCATATTCTTCTTGCTAGACAAGTTGGAGTTCCAGCTCTTGTAGTATTTCTAAATAAATGTGATCAATTAGACGATCCAGAGTTAATGGAACTAGTAGAATTAGAGATACGTGAATTATTGACAGAATATGAATTTCCGGGAGATGATATTCCTATTATAAAAGGTTCTGCTCTTAAAGCTCTTGAGGGAGATTCAGGAGATATTGGAGTTCCTGCAATAGTAGAATTGATGAAACAGGTTGATGCGTATGTACCAAAACCTGATCGTCCAGTTGATAAACCTTTCTTACTTCCGATTGAAGATGTTTTTTCTATATCAGGTAGAGGAACGGTTGTTACTGGTCGTGTGGAAAGCGGAGTTGTAAATGTAGGTGATGAAATTGAAATTACAGGTATTAGAGAAACTACCAAGACTACATGTACTGGTGTAGAAATGTTTCGTAAGCTTCTAGATAGAGGAGAAGCTGGTGATAACGTTGGAGTGCTGTTGCGTGGAATAGAACGTGATGGAGTAGAGCGTGGTCAAGTGCTTGCAAAACCTGGATCTATAAAACCACACACTAAATTTATGGCTGAAACTTATATTTTGAAAAAAGAAGAGGGTGGAAGACATACTCCTTTCTTTGCAAATTATAGACCTCAATTCTATTTTAGAACCACCGATGTAACTGGTACTATTGCGTTGCAAAGTGGAACAGAGATGGTAATGCCAGGAGATAATGTACAACTAGAGGTAAATTTAGGTGCACCTATAGCAATGGACGAAGGTCTTAGATTTGCTATTAGAGAAGGTGGAAGAACTGTAGGAGCAGGAGTAGTATCTAAAATTATAGAATAATATATAATTAATTATTTATTAGTTTTATAGGAGCGTAGCTCAATTGGTAGAGCACCGGTCTCCAAAACCGGGGGCTGCGGGTTCGAGTCCCTCCGCTCCTGCCAATAAATATAGAAAGAATATAAATGAGCAAAACAACACCTATAAAGTTTATTCGTGAAGTAAGACAAGAAATAAGCAAGGTTACATGGCCTACCAGAAAAGAGACTATGGTAACCACTGCTATGGTTTTTGTCATGGTTCTCATTTTGTCATTATTCTTTCTTGGAGTAGACCAACTTCTATCTTATGGTATAAGACTTATTTTAGGTTTAGGTTTATAATTTATTGGAGGTTATGTGTCACATCGTTGGTATGTAGTAAATACTCACTCGGGTTTTGAGAAAAAAGTAGCTCAAGCCATAACAGAACAGTCTCAGAGAAAAGGTTTAGCTGAATATTTTTCTCAGGTATTAGTTCCAATGGAGGAAGTAATTGAAGTGAGAAGGGGTAAAAAAGTTAATTCGGAGAGAAAATTTTTTCCTGGGTATATTTTAATTAATATGGATATGACAGATGAATCGTGGCATTTAGTAAAAGATACTCCAAAAGTTACTGGTTTTTTAGGTTCTTCTGGTAAACCTTCTCCTATATCTAAGGAAGAAGCTCAAGCTATTTTAAGTCAAGTTCAAGAAGGAGTGGATAAACCTAAACGTTCAGTAATATTTGAAGTGGGTGAAACTGTTAGAGTAGCGGATGGACCTTTTGCATCTTTTAATGGTGTCGTAGAAGATATAGATGAAGAGAAAGAAAGGCTAAAAATTGCAGTTTCAATTTTTGGTAGGTCAACATTAGTTGAATTAGGGTATGGTCAAGTAGATAAAGCTTAGTTATATATTGGAGAGTATTTATGGCAAAAAAAATATCAGGATATGTGAAATTACAGGTACCAGCAGGTAAAGCTAATCCTGCTCCTCCCGTTGGTCCTGCATTGGGACAAGCCGGGTTAAATATAATGGAATTTTGTAAAGCTTTTAATGCTGAAACACAGCAAATGGAACAGGGGGCTCCTTTACCTGTTGTAATAACTGTATATCAGGATAAGAGTTTTTCTTTTGTTTTTAAAAAACCGCCTGCAAGTTATTTAATTAAAAAAGCTATCAAGTTGGAAAAAGGTTCTCAAACTCCTGGAAGAGGGGATTATATTTCAAAGGTAACAAAAAAACAATTAGCACAAATAGCAGAAACGAAAATGTCTGATTTAAATGCTCATAATGTTGATGACGCTTGTAAAATTTTAGAAGGTACAGCAAGGTCTATGGGTGTAGAGGTAGTGGAGTAAATAAATGCCTAAATTATCTAAAAGATTTAAAAAAGCAACAGAAGGTTTAGATTCATTAAAAAGTTATGAATTACCAGAGGCTGTCAAATTATTAAAAGAGAGGGCATCTACAAAGTTTGATGAAACTGTTGATGTGGCAATGAATTTAGGTGTAGACCCTAAACAATCTGATCAAATGGTTAGAGGGGTAGTAGCAATGCCTAAAGGAACAGGTAAAACAGCAAGAGTAGCAGTCTTTGCAAGAGATAAAAAAGCTGAAGAAGCAAAAGCTGCAGGTGCAGATATTGTGGGAGCAGATGATTTAGCTGAGACTGTTCAAAAAGGTGAAATTAATTTTGATCGTATTATAGCCACTCCTGATATGATGGCAATAGTTGGAAAATTAGGCAAAGTTTTAGGACCAAGAGGTTTAATGCCCAATCCAAAATTAGGTTCAGTAACAATGGATGTAGGTCCTGCGGTTAAAGCTATAAAAAGTGGTCAGGTAGAATTTAAGGTAGAAAAAGCCGGAATAATTCATGCAGGAATAGGAAAAGCTAGTTTTAAAGAGTCTGATTTAGTCGAAAATTTGTCTAAGTTTATTGATTCTGTTAAGAAAGCTAAACCATCAGGAGCTAAAGGACAATTTATAAAAAAAGTTCATATAAGTTCTACGATGGGACCATCTATAGAAATAGATTTAAATAGCTTAAGTTTATAATTTTATATTTTCATAGTTGATTTTTTTTTAATTTTATATTAGAGGATATACTGTAAATAATTATCTGTCCAAGACTGCAGGTTTCTCTGAGAATTAAATACTGCATAGATAGAATTAGACTAGTCTTTTTTACGGTCAGTTCATAACATCTTGGATAGTTAAAATGGAGATCAAAGTGGATAGGTCGCAAAAAGAAAAAGCTGTTGAAGATTTTAAGAATATATTTAATGAAGCAGAAGCAGTTATAGTTACGCACTATGAAGGTATTAACGCTGATTCAATTAACGAATTCAGATCAAAGACTAGAAGCTCTGAAGTTACTTTTAAAGTTACTAAAAATAGATTAATTAAAATTGCTTTAGAAGGTACGCCATACAAAAACATATCAGAATTATTTTCGGGTCCTACAGCTATTACTTTTTCTAAGGATGTAGTAGCGGCAGCCAAAGTGACAACTAATTTTGCTAAAGAAAATGATAATTTAGTGGTTATTGGTGGAGCATTAAAAGATAAAGTATTGGATTTAGACGGAATTAAAAATTTAGCAAGTTTACCTTCTTTATCAGAGATTCAAGCTAAGATTATCGGATTAATTTCTGCTCCTGCTAGACAAATTGCATCAGTATTAGCAACGCCAGCTAAGCAACTGATAACAGTAACTAAAGCATATGATGGAGTAAAAGAGGTGCCATCTAAAGAAGAAGTAGTAACTTCTGATGGGGAAGTTGATAATAAATAATAATTAGTATTTTATTAAATTTTGAAAGGAAATATAATGGCTGATTTAGAAAAAATAGTTGAAGATTTATCTTCTTTGACAGTTATGGAAGCTGCAGAACTGTCAAAATTATTAGAAGAAAAATGGGGAGTATCGGCTTCCGCTGCAGTAGCAGTAGCAGCAGCTCCTGGTGCAGCAGGTGATGGAGGAGATGCAGCAGAGGCTAAGGATAGCTTTGATGTTATTTTAGCAGCAGCTGGAGATTCTAAAATAAATGTTATTAAAGAGGTTAGAGCAGTAACTGCATTAGGTTTGAAAGAAGCTAAAGATTTGGTCGAAGCTGCTCCAAAACCAATCAAAGAAGGCGCTTCAAAAGAAGAAGCAGAAGAAATTAAGAAAAAATTAGAAGAAGCTGGAGCTAAAGTAGAATTAAAATAATTAATTCTTTTTTATTTAGCTTGCGGTTTATTTTGCTCTAATATATAATTTCACTTTGTTTTATTCTTAAATGTATGTGAGATCATTTAATGATAGAAGGCGGGTTTTTCTTATAGTGAGTTATATATAGCTAATAGTGATTGCTTTAGAGTAAGACTAAGCACCAGCTTGGGTGACTGTTTAATACATTTAATAATTTTAATGCGAGGCATTTAGAATATGACTTTATCGACACTTTCCCTAACCGGCAGAAAAAGAATTAGAAAATCATTTGGTTCTATAAATGAAGTAGCTGAAATGCCTAATTTAATAGCAGTTCAAAAAGCTTCATACGAACAATTTTTAAATTCAAAGTCGCCTGATAGCCAAAATATTAATCAGGGTTTATTTAAAGTTTTTGACTCTGTTTTTCCCATTAATGATTTTGCAGATACCTGTGAATTACAGTTTGTTTCATATAATTTAGGTAAATCAAAATATGACGTTGAAGAATGTAGACAGAGAGGTTTAACATATGCAGCTCCATTGAAGGTTAAATTTAGGTTAATAATTTTTGATGTTGATGAAGAGACAGCAGTAAAATCAGTAAGGAGTATACTAGAGCAAGATGTTTATATGGGTGACATGCCCTTAATGACAGATAAAGGTACTTTTGTTGTAAATGGAACAGAAAGAGTAGTTGTAAGTCAAATGCATAGATCGCCTGGAGTATTTTTTGATCATGATAAAGGTAAAGGTCACTCTTCGGGTAAAATTTTATTTAATGCAAGAATTATTCCTTATAGAGGTTCCTGGATTGATTTTGAATTTGATGCTAAGGATAATATTTTTATAAGGATAGATAGAAGAAGGAAATTGCCTGCTTCATTAATTTTAAGGGCTCTAAATTTGGATGAAGAGCAAATTTTAGATCATTTTTACAAGAGTGTTAGATATGAAAAAAATAAAAGTGGCTGGTTAGTGTCATTAGAAGATTTGTCGCTTGAAAATTCAAAAGTTAATTACGATATAAAAACGCAAAGAGGTAAAGTTGTCTTTGAAAAAGACCAAAGAATCTCTCCTAGACATATCAGAAAAGCTAAAGAAGATAAAATTGATAAGGTTTTGGTTCCAGAAGAAGCTATAATTAATCAATATTCTGCTATTGATATTTATAATGAAAATACAGGTGAAATTTATATTGAATCAGGACAGATTATTGATGACGTCTTACTCGAAAAAATTAATAAAGAAAATATAGAAAATTTAAATATAATTGATATTAACAGTAGAATAGGGCCATATATAAGAAATACTCTTATGGAAGCTGATAAAACTTCTTCAAGAATTGAAGCATTAGCAGATATATACAGAATAATGAGACCTGGTGAACCTCCTACAGAGGAAACTTCTGAAAGATTGTTTTATGATTTATTTTTCACTAAAGCTCATTTCAATAAAGATAAAATAGAGTGTAAGGCAAAGGATACCGAAAAGTCTCAAGTTCTTAAAGTTATGTCTAAAGATATAATGGAATCTGCTGGAACTTGGATTATTGATGAATCAAATGGATGGAGTAAAGTAATTTTATCTTCAGATGTACGTGAAGATTTGCCTATAACTTTTTGGATCAAAAATGAAGATATTATACAAGTAAGATCAGAAAGATATGACTTGTCTGCAGTCGGAAGGGTAAAATTAAATTCTAAGTTAGAAATTAATTTAGAAGACACAATAACTGAAATTAGAATTCCTGATATAATTGGTGTATTGAAAATTTTAGTTGGACTTAGAGATGGTATAGGTGATGTAGATGATATAGATCATTTAGGTAACAGAAGAGTTAGGTCTGTAGGAGAGCTTTTAGAAAATCAATATAGAATTGGGCTTTCCAGGATGGAGAGGTCTATAAGAGAAAAAATGTCTTCGGCTGAAATAGATACTGTAATGCCTCAAGATTTAATTAATTCTAAACCGGCGCAAGCATCTATAAGGGAATTTTTTGGATCTTCTCAACTTAGTCAATTTATGGATCAAACTAACCCACTCAGTGAGATAACCCATAAAAGAAGAGTTTCTGCTTTGGGTCCTGGAGGCTTAACGCGTGAAAGAGCGGGATTTGAAGTGCGTGATGTTCATCCAACGCATTATGGGAGAATTTGTCCGATTGAAACACCAGAAGGGCCAAATATTGGTTTGATAAATAGCTTAGCAACACATGCTAAAATAAATAAATATGGTTTTATAGAAAGCCCTTATAGGCTTGTTAAAAATGAGAAAGTAACTAATGAAGTTGTATATTTGTCTGCTATGGAAGAGACTAAATATACAATTGCGCAAGCTAATGCAGATTTAACAACTAATGGACAGTTTGTTAGTGATCTTGTTAGTTGTAGAAAAGATGGAGACTTTGTTTTAGTTCATCCTAAGAACATAGATTTTATTGACGTTTCTCCAAAACAATTGGTGTCAGTTGCTGCAGCTCTAATTCCTTTTTTAGAAAATGATGATGCGAATAGAGCTCTAATGGGTTCAAATATGCAAAGACAAGCTGTTCCCTTAATTAGTGCACAAGCGCCTCTTGTTGGTACTGGAATGGAATCAAAAGTTGCTGCTGATTCAGGTTCTGCAGTCGCGGCAAAGAGAATGGGATTTATTGAGCAAGTAGATGCTAGTAGAATAGTTATAAGTGTAATAGACCCGAAGGACTCTGGACGAACTATAGGTGTTGATATATATAATTTATTAAAATTTCAGAGATCTAATCAAAATACTGCTATTAATCAAAGACCATTAGTTAAAGTTGGAGATAAGGTGAATGCAGGTGACATCATTGCAGATGGTCCTTCTACAGATCTGGGAGAACTTGCTCTAGGAAGAAATGTATTAGTAGCTTTTATGCCTTATAATGGGTATAATTATGAAGACTCAATTTTAATATCAGAAAAAGTTGTGCAAGAAGATGTATTCACTTCAATTCATATTGAAGAATTTGATATTATGGCCAGGGATACTAAGTTAGGGCCTGAAGAAATTAGTAGAGATATCCCAAACGTTGGGGAAGAAGCTCTGAGAAATTTAGATGAGGCTGGTATAGTTTATATTGGGGCGGAAGTTAGTTCTAATGATATATTAGTTGGAAAAGTAACACCTAAAGGAGAGACTCCTACCACTCCTGAAGAGAAGCTTCTAAGAGCAATTTTTGGTGAAAAAGCTGCAGATGTAAGAGATTCTTCCTTGAGATTGCCTCCAGGAGTGTCTGGAACAGTAGTAGAAGTTAGAGTCTTTTCACGAAGAGGAGTAGATAAAGACGAACGAGCTTTAGAAATAGAAAGAGAAGGTATCTCTAGGTACGCTGAAGATAGAGATGATGAATTAAGAATAATAGAACAAAATGTCTTTAATCGTCTTAAGGCCCTTTTATTAAATAATAAGGCGTCTGAAGGTCCTAAGGGATTCAAAAAAAATTCAAAGATTACAGCTGAAATATTAAACGAATTTACTTTGGGGCAGTCATGGCAATTTATTATTGCAAATAAAAAAGTCATGAGTGAAATAGAAATATTAAAAAATGAATTTGATAATGAAATTAAGAGATTGCAGATAAAATTTGAAGAAAAAGTTGAAAAAATTCAAGATGGAGATGAGTTGCTTCCCGGTGTTTTAAAGATGGTAAAAGTTTTTGTTGCAGTAAAAAGAAAATTACAACCTGGAGATAAAATGGCTGGAAGGCATGGTAATAAAGGTGTTATTTCTAAAATATCTTTGGTTGAGGATATGCCTTATTTAGAAGATGGAACTCCGGTGGATATAGTTTTAAACCCTCTAGGTGTGCCATCAAGAATGAACGTAGGTCAGATCTTGGAAACTCATTTAGGCTGGGCTTCGGCTGGTTTAGGTAAACAAATTTCTGATATAGTTAACCAATATCAAAAAGAAGAGAGGATATCTAAACTTAAAAGTAAGTTTAAATCTGTTTACGGTAACTCTTTATGGAAAAAAGCAGAAAAAGATTTTGAAGATGCTGACGTTTTAGAACTAGCAGATAACTTAAAAAAAGGTGTTCCAATGGCAACGCCGGTATTTGATGGTGCTAATGAAGAAGACATTAAAAACCAATTAAAAGAATCTAATAAAGAATTATCAGGGCAAGTAAAACTTATAGACGGACGAACAGGAGAAGAATTTGATCGTAACATAACAGTGGGTTATGTTTATATGCTTAAGTTACATCATTTGGTAGATGATAAAATTCATGCAAGATCTATCGGACCTTATAGTTTAGTGACGCAGCAACCTTTAGGTGGTAAAGCTCAATTCGGAGGACAAAGGTTTGGTGAAATGGAAGTATGGGCTCTTCAAGCCTATGGAGCTTCCTATACACTTCAAGAAATGTTGACAGTAAAATCTGATGATGTTTCAGGTAGAACTAAAGTATATGAAGCTATTATTAGAGGTGAAGATAGTTTTGAATCAGGAGTACCTGAATCCTTTAATGTGTTAACTAAAGAATTACAAGCATTATGTCTTAATGTTGGTTTAAATAATAGAGAAAAAATATAATTAATATCTACATGTGAGAGATGAAAAATGAATAAAATGTTGAAAGTTTTAGAACCTGCTTCAGTTAATACTGAGTTTGACGAAATAAAAATTTCTATTGCTAGTTCAGATGTAATTAGATCGTGGTCTTTTGGAGAAGTAAAAAAACCGGAAACAATAAATTATAGGACATTTAAACCAGAAAGAGATGGCTTATTCTGTGCAAAAATATTTGGACCAATAAAAGATTATGAATGCTTGTGTGGAAAATATAAAAGAATGAAGCACAGAGGAGTCGTGTGTGAAAAATGTGGAGTGGAAGTAATACAGTCTAAAGTTAGAAGAGATAGAATGGGGCATATTACATTGGCTGCTCCTGTAGCTCATATTTGGTTTTTAAAATCACTTCCTTCCAGAATAAGTTTGCTATTAGACTTGCCTATGAAAGATGTAGAAAAAATATTATATTTTGAAAATTTTGTAGTTATGGAGCCTGGAACTACTGATTTAAAGTTAAATCAACTTTTAACTGAGTCTGAGTATCAGGATGCTTGTGATGAATATGGTTCAGAGTTTGTGGCTTCTATAGGAGCTGAGGCTATTAAAGATATGCTTTCTTCAATCAATTTAGAAGAAGAAAGAGATTTAATGAGATCCGAGTTAAAAACTTCTACTTCAGAAATAAAAAGGAAAAAGTTAGTTAAAAGGCTTAAATTGGTTGAAGCTTTTATTAGTTCTGGAAACCTTCCCCAGTGGATGATACTAGATGTTATTCCAATTTTGCCTCCAGAATTAAGGCCCCTAGTTCCTTTGGATGGAGGGCGTTTTGCTACAAGTGATCTTAATGATTTGTATAGGAGAGTAATCAATAGAAATAATAGATTAAAGCGCTTGTTAGATTTAAGAGCACCAGACATAATTATCAGAAATGAAAAAAGAATGTTACAAGAATCTGTGGATGCTTTGTTTGATAACTCAAGAAGATCTAGACCTATTACTGGTTCAAATAAAAGACCGTTAAAATCACTAGCAGATATGCTTAAGGGAAAACAAGGACGGTTTAGACAAAATTTGCTAGGAAAAAGATGTGATTATTCTGGTAGATCAGTGATTGTTGTTGGTCCTGAATTAAAGCTACACGAATGTGGTATTCCCAAGAAAATGGCTTTAGAGTTATTTAAGCCCTTTATTTATTCAAAGCTAGAACTTTATGGTCTAGCTACTTCTATTAAAGCCGCAAAAAAAATGGTTGAGAAAGAACAGCCTGAAGTTTGGGATATTTTAGAACAAGTTATTAGAGAACATCCTGTTCTTCTTAATAGAGCTCCAACCTTGCACAGGTTAGGAATTCAAGCTTTTGAGCCTGTGCTTATTGAAGGAAAGGCTATACAGCTTCATCCACTAGTTTGTACTGCATTTAATGCTGATTTTGATGGAGATCAAATGGCAGTTCATGTGCCTTTATCATTGGAAGCGCAATTAGAAGCTAGAGTTTTAATGATGTCGACTAACAATATATTAAGTCCAGCTAATGGCAAACCAATTATTGTTCCTACACAAGACATAGTTTTAGGTTTATATTATATGTCTTTAGTTAATGATAAAGATAAAGGAGAAGGTTTAATTTTTAGCAATATATCTGAAATTAAGCATGCACTTAATTCTGGACATTTGAGTTTGCACGCAAAAATAAAGGCGCGTTTTGAAAGTATGGACCAAGATGATAATCTTAAAAGTGAAATAGTTGAAACAACTGCGGGTAGAATGCTTATTGCTGATATTCTTCCTAAACATAATAAAATTAAATATGATTTGATTAACAAAGTTTTGAAGAAAAAAGAGGTAAGTAGTCTAATAGATATGGTTTATAGGCATTGTGGACAAAAAGAGACCGTTATTTTTTCTGATAGATTGATGAAGATAGGATTTACTGAAGCTTGTAAAGCAGGGATTTCGTTTGGAAAAGACGATATGATTATTCCTTCAACTAAAAAGAATTTTGTTGATAATACTGAAAAGTTAGTAAAAGAATATGAAAAACAATACAGTGATGGGCTTTTAACTCACCAAGAAAAGTATAATAAAGTTGTTGATGCCTGGTCTCAGTGTACAGACCAAGTAACAGAAGCAATGATGGGAGACATGGAAAAAGGAACTGGACGAGATATGAATTCAGTATTTATGATGGCAGACTCAGGTGCTAGAGGATCCACAGCGCAAATGAAACAATTGGCAGCAATGAGAGGTTTAATGGCGAAGCCGTCAGGTGAAATTATAGAAACTCCAATTATTTCTAATTTTAAAGAAGGTTTGTCGGTATTGGAGTATTTTAACTCAACACATGGTGCGAGAAAAGGTTTAGCAGATACAGCTCTTAAGACAGCAAATTCTGGTTATTTAACTAGAAGACTTGTTGATGTAGCTCAAGATGTAATTATAACAGAGAAAGATTGTGGCTCTAATGATGGAATATATAAGCAAACAATAATTGAAGGTTCAGATATTATTGAATCTATTGGAGAACAGATTCTAGGTAGAGTTTTGTCAGAAGATGTTATCAATCCTGTTGATGATAAAGTTCTATATAAGAAAGGTCATTTAATAACGGAATTTGACGTGACTAAAATAGAAGGTCTTGATATAGACAAAGTTAAAGTTAGATCAGTGCTTACATGTAAGACCGAAGAAGGCGTTTGTGCTATGTGTTATGGAAGAGATCTAGCACGAGGAACCTTAGTAAATATGGGAGAAGCTGTAGGAGTTATAGCCGCTCAATCTATTGGAGAACCAGGAACTCAATTAACTATGCGTACATTTCATATAGGTGGTGCAGCACAGCAAACAGAGCAGTCGAGTGTTGAAAGTGCTATCGACGGAGTTTTGAAATTAACTAAAGGGAATATAATAAAAGACTCTAATGGTTTTAATATAGTTATGAGTAGAGATGTAGAATTAGTAATTATTGATACTAATCAAAGAGAAAGGTCTCGAAATAGAATTCCTAAGGGTTCTAGGTTATTATTTAAAGATGGAGATAAAATTACAAAAGGTGATAAATTGGCTGAATGGGACCCTTATACAAGGGCTATTATTTCTGAAAAGACTGGAAAAATCAAATATGCGGATTTATTAGATAGAGTATCTGTACATGAAGAAATAAATGAAGAAACTGGAATATCTTCAAAAAGGGTTATTGATTGGCGAGCTAACTCACAATTTAATAAAACTAATCCTAAAATAAAAGATTTTTCACCAAGGATAGAAATTACAGGAAAATCGGGTAAGGCATTAAAATTAGAATCTGGTGCGGATGCATCATATGAATTGCCAGTTGATGCTATTTTAAGCGTTGATGATGGAGCTGAAATCAACGCGGGTGATCTAATTGCTAGAATACCTATTGAAATAGGTTTAAGAGATATCACTGGAGGTTTGCCTAGAGTTGCAGAGCTTTTTGAAGCAAGAAGGCCAAAAGAACACGCATTTATTTCGGAATTAGATGGCCTTGTTCAATTTGGTAAAGATTATAAAGGAAAGAAACGTTTAGAGGTGGTAAGTAAAGATAAGGAAGTAGTGGAATATTTAATACCTAAAGGAAGACATATTACTGTTCAAAAAGGCGATGAGGTTAGAAAAGGAGATACTTTAACTGACGGAAGTCGTGTACCACATGATATTTTAACTGCAATGGGAGTTGAAGCATAGCAGAGTATTTGGTTAATGAAGTTCAAGAGGTTTATAGGCTTCAAGGTGTAAAAATTAATGACAAACATATTGAGGTTATTACTCGTCAAATGATGCAAAAATTAGAGATAATAGAACCTGGTGATACTACTTTCTTGATAGGAGAACACGTTCAAAAAAGAGAATTTGAAGTAGAAAATAATGCTTTATCTAAAAAAATGGAAAAAGCAGTAGCTAAACCAGTACTTCAGGGAATAACTAAGGCAAGTTTATCAACTTCTTCGTTTATTTCTGCGGCTTCGTTTCAAGAGACAACCAGAGTGTTAACGGAAGCAGCAGTTGGTGCAAGGGTAGATAGCCTAAGGGGATTAAAAGAAAATGTCATAGTAGGTAGATTAATTCCAGCAGGAACTGGTCGCACATTATCTGAATATAAATCTATAGCATATAAAAGAGATCAAGAGTTGATGGCTGAAAGAGAAAGTAATAGAGATCTTGTTGAAGAAAGCACAGAAATAAACGCAAATTAGAGATTATGTATTTACATATGAATACATTGATATTTAGCTGATTTTAAGAAATATTAATTTTTGTTAATAAAACTGATATAATTGCTTGACGACAGGCCTCTTCGCACATAATATGCGGCCTTCGTATTTATCTAAATATATTTAGTAAATGCTATGGTTTTTTTTTAAATTGGGAAAGAGTATATGCCAACTATAAATCAACTTGTCAGATCAGGACGTAGAGTGCCGGTAAAGAGAAATAAAGTACCAGCTTTAGAAGCTTGTCCTCAAAAGAGAGGTGTTTGTACTAGAGTTTATACTACCACTCCAAAAAAACCAAATTCTGCTTTGCGTAAAGTAGCTCGTATAAGATTAACTAATGGTTTCGAAGTAACAAGTTATATTCCGGGTGAAGGACACAATTTACAAGAACATTCAGTAGTAATGATTAGAGGTGGAAGAGTTAAAGACTTACCAGGTGTAAGATATCATATAATAAGAGGAACTTTGGATACTCAAGGTGTTGCAGATAGGCGACAACGAAGATCCAAATATGGTTCTAAAAGACCAAAATAGAGGCTAAAAATGTCTAGACGTCGTAAAGCACAGAAACGAGAATTAATTCCTGACTCAAAATATAACGATATAGTAATTACTAAGTTTGCTAATAGCTTGATGGTGCATGGTAAAAAGGCGATTTCTGAAAAATTACTTTATGGCGCTTTAGATAAAATTCATGAAAAAACTGGTCAAGAGTCAATTAAGGTCTTTAAAGACGCTCTTGAAAATGTAAAACCTCAAATAGAAACTAGATCAAGAAGAGTAGGTGGGGCTACTTACCAAGTTCCAACAGAAGTAAGGCCAGAGAGAAGGCAAGCATTAGCTATCAGGTGGATTATTGGTGCTGCTCGAGCAAGATCAGAACCTACTATGTTAGAAAGATTGGCAAATGAGTTTTTGGATGCATCTCAAAATAGAGGAGTTGCAGTTAAAAAAAGAGAAGATACATTAAAGATGGCTGAAGCAAATAGAGCTTTTGCTCATTATAGATGGTAATTAAAGGAATAATTTATGGCTAGAACTACTCCAATAGATAAATACAGAAATATAGGAATTATGGCCCATATTGATGCTGGAAAAACTACAACTACAGAGAGAGTATTATATTATACAGGCAAATCTCATAAAATAGGAGAAGTGCATGATGGTGCGGCAACTATGGATTGGATGGAGCAGGAGCAAGAGCGAGGTATTACAATTACATCTGCAGCTACAACGGCTTTTTGGAAAGATTATAGAATAAATATTATAGACACTCCTGGCCATGTAGACTTTACAATCGAAGTGGAAAGATCTTTAAGAGTTTTAGATGGTGCTGTTTGTGTTTTTGATTCCGTTGCTGGAGTAGAGCCACAATCTGAAACAGTATGGAGGCAAGCTGATAAATATAATGTTCCAAGGATGTGTTTTGTTAATAAAATGGATAGAACTGGTGCGGATTTTTATAGATGTGTGGATATGATAAAAACAAGGTTAGGTGCAGTACCCCTTGTTACTCAGCTTCCGCTTGGTGCTGAATCAGATTTTTTAGGTATTATTGATCTTATAGAAATGAAGCAGTTAAGATGGAAAGATGAAACGCTTGGAGCTGAGTTTGTTACTGAAGATATAAATGAAAATTTATTAGAAGATGCAAAAAAATGGCGTGAACAATTAATTGAAACTGCTGTAGAACAAGACGATGCAGCAATGGAGTCTTATTTAGAGGGTTCCGAACCTGATATTGAGGTTTTGAAGTCATGTATAAGAAAAGGAACATTAAACAGTTCTTTTGTTCCTGTTTTATGTGGCTCTGCATTTAAAAATAAAGGCGTACAACCTATGCTTGATGCTGTAATAGATTATATGCCTGCTCCTACAGACATACCGCCAGTTAAAGGAATAAATCCTAGTGATGATTCAGAAATGAATAGGAATCTAAATGATGATGAACCATTCTCTGCATTAGCTTTTAAAATTATGAATGATCCTTTTGTTGGGTCTCTAACTTTTTGTAGGGTTTACTCTGGTATAGTAGAAGCAGGAACAACAGTTCTAAATACAGTAAAAGAAAACAAAGAGAGAGTGGGACGAATGCTGCTGATGCATGCCAACCATAGGGAAGATGTAAAAGAAGCTAGATCTGGAGATATTATTGCAGTTGCAGGCTTAAAAAATGTAACTACTGGAGACACTTTGTGTGATATCGGAAATCCTATAATCTTGGAAAGAATGGAGTTTCCAGACCCTGTTATAGAAGTTGCCGTTGAGCCTAAAACAAAGGCTGATCAGGAAAAAATGGGAGTAGCTTTAAGTAGACTTGCTGCAGAAGATCCTTCTTTTAGGGTGTCCTCAGATCACGATAGTGGACAGACGATAATAAAGGGTATGGGAGAATTACATTTAGATATTATTGTGGATCGAATGAAAAGAGAATTTAAGGTTGAAGCTAATGTAGGGGCTCCGCAGGTTGCATATAGAGAAACAATAACTACTGAGGCGGATGTTGATTACACTCATAAAAAACAAAGTGGTGGGGCTGGACAGTTTGCACGGGTTAAAATGACAGTTAAACCTGGAGAACCTGGATGTGGTTTAGACTTTGAAAATACAGTAGTTGGGGGAAATATTCCTAAAGAATATATACCTGGTGTAGAAAAAGGAATAGAACAAGCTATGACTTTTGGAGTTGTAGCAGGTTTTCCAGTTACCGATGTAAATGTAGTATTATATGATGGAGCATTTCATGATGTGGATTCTAGCGTTATGGCTTTCGAATTAGCTGGAAGAGCTGCATTTAGAGAAGCTTTAGCAAAGGCAGGTCCAAAATTATTAGAACCTGTGATGAGAGTTGAAGTAACTACTCCAGAAGAATCGGTAGGCGATGTAATAGGTGATTTAAATAGTAGAAGAGGACAAGTTCAAGGTATGGAACCACAAGGAGTAGCAACTTTAGTAAAGGCCATGGTTCCTCTAGCGACGATGTTCGGGTATGTAAACAATTTACGTTCTTTAACTCAGGGTAGGGCAAATTATTCAATGTTTTTTGAAAAATATGAACAATGTCCGGAAATGATTGCTGAAGAAGTAAAGAAAAAGATGGCATAAATTAGGGGTAAATTTAATGGCGGCAGAACATCAAAATATAAGAATAAGATTAAAAGCTTTTGATCATAGGGTTTTAGATGTATCAACATTAGAAATTGTTAATACAGCTAGAAGAACAGGTGCTGATGTTAGGGGTCCTATTCCTCTGCCCACTAAATTTGAAAGATATACCGTAAATCGTTCTCCTCATGTTGATAAAAAATCAAGAGAACAATTTGAAATTAGAACTCATAAACGGCTACTAGATATAGTTGACCCAACGCCTCAAACAGTTGATGCTTTGATGAAATTAGACTTAGCAGCTGGCGTAGATGTTGAAATTAAGCTGTAAAATAGATTTTTTGGAATATAGATATGCGAACAGGAATAATTGCTAGAAAAGTTGGAATGACAAGGTTATACTTAGCTGATGGAACGCATGTACCTGTAACTGTGTTGCGTATAAATAATTGTCAAGTTTTAGAGAATAAAACACAAGAAAAAAATGGATACACTTCAATTACTCTAGGGTCTGAAGAAGCAAAAGCTAAAAATATTTCAAAACCCCAAAAAGAATATTTTTCAAAAATAAAAGTAGCACCAAAAATAAAACTTAAAGAATTTAGAGTAAGTGATTCAAATTTAATTGAAAAAGGTAAAGAAATTGGCGCTAATCACTTTATAGTTGGACAATATATAGATGCTACAGGGACCACAATCGGAAAAGGTTTTGCAGGAGCCATGAAAAGGCATAATTTTGGAGGTTTAAGAGCTTCTCATGGGGTTTCAATATCTCATAGAAGTCATGGTTCTACAGGAAATAGCCAAGATCCAGGAAGAGTATTTAAAGGTAAAAAAATGGCAGGTCATATGGGAAGTAGGCAAAGAACTATTCAAAATTTACAAGTTGTAGCAGCTGATTCTGATAGAGGGTTAATATTTATAAAAGGAGGGGTGCCTGGTTCAAAAGGGTCATGGCTTACACTAAAAGATGCGGTGAAAAAAGCAGTTCCAAATAATGCACCATTTCCTGCAGGTTTTTTAGGGGAAGAAGAAAATTCTGTTAAAGATATTGAAAGTACTCAAGAATCTGGTCAAGAAAATAATATAACAACAAAACAAGAAACACTAAAAGAAGAAAATCAAAATACTTTGCAGGAAGCAAAGAATGAGTCATCTAAAGAGGTAGAGCAAGAATCACCAGAGAATACAAAAAAAGAATCTTTATCAAAAGAAGGTGAAAAAAGTGAGTCATCTAATCAAGATAAAGATAAAATAGTTGATCAAGATGCTTCAAAAGAAGAAGAGAAATAAAATGAAAATTGATGTATTAACAATTGATAACAAAAAGTCTTCTGTAATTGATTTAGATAACACAGTTTTTGGTGCTGAAGTTAGGTCAGATATTTTACACAGGATGATAACATGGCAATTGGCAAAAAAAAGGTCTGGTAATAGAAAAACCCAAGAAAGGTCAGAAGTAACTGGTTCTAGAGCAAAAATAGTTAGGCAAAAAGGTTCTGGTGGAGCTCGTCATGGAGATAGAAAAGTTTCTCAATTTAGAGGTGGGGGAGTTGCACACGGACCTAGAGTAAGAAGTCATAAACATAAATTACCTAGAAAAGTAAGAAATTTTGCTATGAGGTGTGCTCTTTCTGCTAAGGCAAAAGAAGGAAATTTATTAATTTTAAACGAACTAAATTGTAAAACTGAAAAAACAAAAATATTAAAAAATGACTTAAAAAAATTACCAATCGGAAAATCGGTTCTTTTTGTACCTGGAGAGAAATTAGACAGTAATTTTGTTAAAGCCATTAATAATATTCCATTACATGATATTTTGCCAATACAAGGTGCTAACGTATACGATATATTAAGAAAAGAAACTTTAGTTTTAACTAAGGAGGCTGCTGAATCTCTTACTGATAGGCTAACTACAAAAGAAACTAGCAATAAATCTAAAAATCTATCCTCTTTAAAAGATTCTCAAAAAGAAGCTGCTCCAAAAAAAGCTACTTCAAAAAAGGCTACTCCAAAAAAGGCTACTCCAAAAAAAGATAATATGAAAAAGGAGAAAAAGTAATGGCTAATCCTAGACCGCAAGATTATGATGTTATTCTTTCTCCAGTAATTACGGAAAAAGCAACTAGAATTTTAGAAAACAATCAAGTCATCTTTAAGGTAAGTAGTGGTGCTACTAAGCCTCAAATTAAACGAGCGATAGAAAGTTTATATGGAGTTAAAGTTACTGGTGTAAATACTGTAAATATAAAAGGTAAAAATAAAGTATTTAGGGGTGTCAGAGGAACAAGAGCCTCTATTAGAAAAGCAATGGTTACTTTAGCTGAAGGGCAGTCCATTGATTTGTCGAGTAGGATATAGAATATGGCTTTGAAACAATATAAACCAACATCACCATCTAGAAGAAATTTAGTAAGTGTAGATAGGTCTTCTCTTTATACAGGGTCTCCTGTTAAATCACTTACTCATGGAAAAACTAGATCGGGGGGAAGAAATAATACCGGTAGAATAACTGCGTGGCAGAGGGGAGGAGGACATAAAAGAAGATATAGGATTATAGATTTCAAGAGAATTTATGATAATGTTGAAGCTAAAGTTGAGAGAATAGAATATGATCCTAATAGATCTTGTTTTATTGCTTTAATAAAATATCAAGATGGAAAATTGACTTATATAATCGCTCCTCAGAGATTAAAGGAGGGTGACTCTGTTATAAGTGGTGATAAGGTGGATATTAAACCAGGTAATTGTATGCCATTAAAGAATATGCCAATGGGCACAATTATTCATAATATAGAGTTGAAAATAGGTAAAGGGGGTCAAGTTGCAAGAGCAGCTGGAGCCTATGCTCAATTGGTAGGTAAAGATAGAGGATATGCTATAATTAAGTTACAATCTGGTGAGCAAAGATTGGTTAGAGGAGAGTGTCGAGCTTCGGTAGGTTCTGTTTCGAATCCAGACCACCAAAATATAAATTTAGGTAAAGCAGGTAGATCAAGATGGTTAGGAAAAAGACCAAATGTTAGAGGAGTAGTTATGAATCCTGTAGATCACCCACATGGAGGAGGCGAAGGAAGGACGTCAGGAGGTAGACATCCTGTAACGCCTTGGGGAGTTTCTACAAAAGGAAAAAGAACTAGGACAAATAAACGAACTGATAATTTAATAATTAGAAGAAGATATAAATAATTAGGAGGATGTATTTTAGTGGCTAGGTCAATTTGGAAGGGTCCATTTGTAGATGGATATTTACTAAAAAAAGTTCAAGAAGCTTCAAAAACGGGCTCTAGGACTGCTATTAAGACATGGTCTAGAAGGTCGACTATTTTGCCTCAATTTGTTGGTTTAAATTTTGCTGTACATAATGGTAAAAAGTTTATTCCAGTCTTTATTACTGAGGAAATGGTTGGACAAAAATTGGGTGAATATGCTCCAACAAGGACTTATTACGGACATACGGCAGATAAAAAGGTTAAAAAAGGATAAAAATGGGTAAAGCTAGTAAAAAAAGAAGATTAGAAGATAATTATGCGATGGCTGTTGATCGATCAGTTCGTTCTAGCGCTCAAAAATTAAATTTAGTAGCAAGTAGTATAAGAGGAATGAATGCTTCTAAAGCATTATTAGAACTTCAATTTTCCAATAAGAGAATAGCTGGGGATGTTAAAAAAGTTTTACAATCGGCTATAGCTAATGCCGAGAATAATCATGATTTAGATATAGATAAATTAGTTGTTTCTGAAGCATATGTTGGAAAGGCTTTAGTTATGAAAAGATTTAGACCAAGAGCAAGAGGTAGAGGCGGAAAAATTTTAAAGCCTATTAGTAATTTAACAATCATAGTGCGTGAAGATCAGGAGGAAGAATAATGGGTCAGAAAGTAAATCCTATTGGATTAAGACTTGGTATTAATAGAACTTGGGATTCCCGCTGGTTTGCTAGAGGTGATGCTTATTCAAAATTACTAAAAGAAGATATGCATATAAAAAGTTATTTAAAAGATAAGTTAAAATCAGCTGCAGTTAGTAGAATTACAGTTGAAAGACCAGCTAAGCTTGCAAGAGTAACTATTTTTACTGCAAGACCAGGAATTATAATTGGACGAAAAGGTGCTGAAATAGATGTTTTAAAAAAGAAATTAGCTAGTATTACTAGTGGAGAAGTTCAATTGAATATTGTTGAAATAAGGAAACCAGAGATTGAAGCACAGTTGGTGGCAGAAAATGTTGCTGAGCAATTGGTAAAAAGAGTGGCCTTTAGAAGGGCTATGAAACGTGCAGTGCAAGGAGCTATGAGGCAAGGAGCCTTGGGTATAAGAATTAATGCTGGTGGTAGGTTAGGTGGAGCAGAGATAGCTAGGATAGAATGGTACAGAGAAGGAAGAGTTCCTCTGCATACATTAAGAGCAGATATCGATTATGGTGTAGCAACAGCAGCTACTGCATATGGTAATTGTGGAATTAAGGTATGGATATTTAGAGGGGAATTAATGGAGCATAATCCTATGGCAATGGAAAATGCGAGAAATTCACAACAAGGAGCACCAAGATAATGTTAAGTCCTAAACGTACAAAATTTAGAAAGGCTCATAAAGGAAGAATTCATGGAGACGCTAAAGGTGGAGCGTTTTTGAATTTTGGATCATATGGAATGAAAGCATTACAGCCAGAAAGAATTACTGCGCGACAGATTGAAGCTGCCAGAAGAGCTATTACAAGACATATTAAAAGACAAGGTAGAGTTTGGATTAGAATATTTCCTGACGTGCCTGTAACAAAAAAACCAACTGAGGTTAGAATGGGTAAAGGAAAAGGATCTGTAGAATTTTGGGCTGCTAAAGTAAAACCAGGTAGAATAATATTTGAATTGGATGGGGTAAATGAGGGTTTAGCAAGAGAAGCTCTAGCTTTGGGGTCTGCTAAGTTACCAATTAGAACCAAGTTTGTTACTAGACAGTTAGGAGTTTAAATGAAGTTTGCAGATTTGAAACAAAAAACAGAAGATGAACTAAAGGTTGAATTGCTAAATTTAAAAAAAGAGCAATACAATCTTCGCTTTCAGAAATCTTCTGGACAGTTAGAAAACTCTTCACAGGTAAATAAAGTAAAAAAAGATATTGCAAGAGTAATGACTGCAATGTCTGATCAAAAAAGGAATAATAGCAATGCCTAAAAGAGTTTTAAAAGGAACAGTTATTAGCAGCAAAAGTAACAAAACAATTGTTGTTAATGTTGAAAGAAGAGTTAGACACCCATTGTATAAAAAAACAATAACTTTAAGTGATAAATTTCATGCTCATGATGAGAATAATAATTATAAAGATGGTGATAAAGTAAGTATTATTGAGTGTAAACCTATTTCTAAAAAGAAATCGTGGGTTGTTATTAAAGAAACTGAAAATTAATAGGAAATTTAGATGATACAGAATGAAACAAATTTAAGTATAGCAGATAATTCGGGAGCTAAAAGAGTTCAATGTATCAAAGTATTGGGGGGTTCTAAAAGAAGATATGCTGCAGTAGGAGATGTAATTGTAGTTTCAGTAAAAGAAGCTGCTCCAAGAGGAAGAGTTAAAAAAGGAGATGTTCACAGGGCAGTGGTGGTCAGAACTAGTAAAGAAATTAGAAGGAGAGATGGAAGTGCTATTAGATTTGATGATAATGCAGCTGTTTTGATAAACAAACAATTAGAGCCTATTGGTACAAGAATATTTGGGCCTGTTACAAGAGAATTAAGGGCTAAAAGTTTTATGAAAATTATTTCTTTGGCGCCGGAGGTTTTATAATTATGAGCAAATTAAAAATTAAAAAAGGTGATAAAGTAATTGTTATTACAGGTAAAGACAAAGGAAAATCAGGTGAAGTTTTAACTGTTTTTCCAAAAACTAATAGAGTTTTATTGAGAGGCATAAATGTTGCTAAAAGACATACAGCACAAAGTCAAACTTCTCAAGGAGGAATTTTGGATAAAGAACTATCAATTAATATTTCCAACGTTTCTCATATTGACCCAAAAGAAAATAAGGCTACTAAAATTGGATATAAATTCCTTAAAGATGGCCGAAAAGTTAGATTTTCTAAAATGTCTGGCGATTTGATAGATTAATTTGGAGTGTATTGAATGAGTGCAAGATTAAAAGATTTATATGATTCAGAAATTAAAAAACAATTATATTCTGAGTTATCTTGTAAAAATGTTAACGAAGTTCCTAAGTTAGAAAAAATAGTTCTGAACATGGGTGTTGGAGAAGCTACCGGTGATAAGAAAAAGTTAGAAAGTGCTATTAATGATCTGACTCTAATTTCAGGACAAAAAGTTTCTGTTACTAAAGCAAAAAAATCAGTTGCAACATTCAAACTTAGGGATGGTATGAATATAGGATGTAAAGTTACTTTAAGAAAGGAAAGAATGTATGAGTTTTTAGATAGACTTATAAATATTTCACTTCCAAGAGTGAGAGATTTTCGTGGCCTTAGTGCTAAAAGTTTTGATGGAAGAGGAAATTATGCATTAGGTATTAAGGAACAAATTGTATTTCCTGAAATCAATTATGATGATGTAGATACAATTAGAGGGTTAGATATTATAATTTGTACTTCAGCTAGAAATAATGATGACGGTCTGGCGTTATTAAAAAAATTTAATTTTCCTTTTAGAAATATAGTAAAAGATGAAGAAAGTAACAAAAAAGAGGAAGTTAAAGACATAAGTGATGATGATGAAAAGGCTAATTCAGATAATATTTCTGAAAGCAGTAAGGAGTAAAAAAATGGCAAAGAAAAGTGCGATAGATAAAAATAAGAAAAAAATAATTAAATCAAAACGTCATGAAGAAAAAAGAAAAGTATTAAAAAGAACTATTATGGATAAAAGCATTTCCCAAGAAGAAAGATTTGCCGCTGTTTTAAAATTGTCTGCTTTACCAAGAGATGGTTCAAGAGTTAGAGTTAGAAACAGGTGTTCCATTACTGGAAGACCAAGAGGAAATTATAGAAAATTTGGGATGAGTAGAATAGCATTTAGAGATTTAGCTAGTACTGGGCAGCTCCCTGGAATAATAAAAGCTAGTTGGTAGGAGAATAAAATGAGTATGACAGACCCTTTAGGAGATATGTTAACAAGAATTAGAAATGGGCTTACCGCTAAAAAGTCTGTTGTAGAATGTCCTAAATCAAAATTAAGGACTGCAGTTTTAGAGGTTTTAAAGAAAGAAGGATACATTAGAGGTTTTGAATCAAAAAAGAATGAGGATAATAAAGATATTATTTTAATAGAGTTAAAATATTTTGACGGAAAGCCTGCTATCAAAGAAATTAAGAGAGAATCAAAGCCGGGTTTAAGAGTTTATTCGTCTAAAAAAGATATGCCTTTACATTATGGAGGACTGGGTATTTCTATAGTATCCACTTCTAAAGGGTTAATGTCAGACCATGAGGCTAGGAATGCTAATATTGGTGGCGAAATTTTGTGTAGAGTGTTTTAGAGGTAGATATGTCAAGAATTGGTAAACATGAAGTTAAAGTTCCGGAAGGTGTTAATCTTTCTATAGATGGGAATGTTATTAATGTTAAGGGTAAATTAGGAGAATTATCCACTAAGATTGTCGATGGAGTAAATGTAAAGTTAAATGATAATAAAGTGGCCGTTCAACCATTAAATGGAGATAAAAATAGTACTTCCAAATGGGGTTTAATGAGAACATTAATAAATAATATGGTTGTTGGAGTAGAGGAAGGTTTTACAAAAACTCTTGAAGTCAATGGAGTAGGTTATAGAGCGGCTATTGAGTCCGATGTTTTACAGCTTCAGTTGGGTTATAGCCATGATATAAAGGTAGGAATTCCTAAGGAATTAACTGTAAAATGTACAAAACCAACTGAAATAGTTATTACTGGAGCTGATAAACAAAAGGTTGGGCAATTTGCGGCAGAAATTAGAGCTTTGAGAAAACCAGAACCTTACAAAGGTAAGGGTGTTAGGTATTTAGGTGAATATGTAAGACAAAAAGAAGGTAAGAAAAAATAGGTGAATTATGTCGATTAAATTTAAAAAAAGAGATGATAAAAGAAAAAAACGAAATCGTTTTAATCTTAAAAAAGGTAATTCGAGATTAAGATTAAGTGTTTATAGATCTAATCAAAATATATATGCTCAAGTCATAGATGATAATGAGGGTAAAACACTATTAGCCGCGTCCACTATGGATAAGGAATTCAGATCAAAGAAAAAATTTGGTGGAAACATGTTGGCGGCAGAAGAAATAGGTAATTCTATAGCAAAATTAGCTTTAAAAGCAGGTGTAAAAGAAGTAGTTTTCGATAGAGGCTCTTATATATACCATGGAAGAGTTAAAGCATTAGCGGAATCTGCAAGAAAAAGTGGTTTAGTTTTTTAGTTTTAATTGGAGTAGTATATGGCACGAGGTAAAAAGAACGAAAAAGAAGGTGATGATCTACTGGATAAGCTAGTAGGAATAAACCGTGTAGCAAAAGTTGTTAAAGGGGGAAGAAGATTTGGTTTTGCTGCTTTGGTAGTAGCTGGAGATGCAAAAGGTCAGGTAGGTTATGGTTCTGGTAAAGCTAAAGAGGTGCCGGAAGCCATAAAAAAAGCTACTGATAAAGCAAAGAAAGAAATGATTAGAGTTCCTTTAAGAGAAGGAAGAACTGTACATCATGATGTTATAGGAATTCACGGAGCTGCTAAAGTTCTTGTAAGAAGTGCGCCTGCTGGAACTGGTATAATTGCGGGAGGGCCTATGAGAGCAGTTTTTGAAACTCTTGGAGTTCAAGATGTGGTAACTAAATCTCAAGGAAGTGCTAACCCCTATAATATGATTAGAGCTACTTTTGATGCGTTATCTACACTTCAGTCACCTCGTGGTGTAGCTAGTAGAAGAGGTTTAAAAGTTAGTTCAGTGGTAGGTAAAAAAGCTATAATAAGTAAAGAGGATAAAATAGCGGAGAAAAAATAATGAAAAAGGATAAAATTACTATTAGACAAATACAAAGCCCTATCGGAAGACAGGCTGATCAAAGACAGACTCTTATTGGTTTAGGTTTAAATAAATTAAACCGTACGAAAGAACTTGAAGATACACCAGCCATAAGGGGAATGATAAATAAAGTTAAACATTTAGTTAAGGTAATAGAAAAATAACTTTATTATTTTGGAGTAAGAAATGAAATTGAATGAAATAAGAGATAATGACTATGCTCGAAAAAATAGAAAAAGAGTTGGAAGAGGTATAGGCTCTGGAACTGGAAAAACATCTGGCAAAGGTCATAAAGGTCAAAAATCTAGGTCAGGTGTAGCTATAAAAGGTTTTGAAGGTGGGCAAATGCCTCTTCATAGAAGATTGCCTAAACATGGATTTAATAATATTTTTAGAAAAAAATATTCAATTATAAATATAGGAAATATTCAAAGCTTAATTGAGTCTGGAAAAATAAACAATAAGGTAAAAATTAATGCGGACTCATTATTAAATGATGGAATCATGTCTAAATTAAAAGATGGAATTAAGTTGTTGGGAAATGGAGAATTAAAGTCTAAAATAGATATTGAAGTTTCGGTTGCTTCTAATTCAGCTATTAAGGCTGTAGAAGCTCTCGGTGGAAATATTTCCATTATAAAAAATAAAAAAGAATTAGAAAATAAAAAATAATTTAATTAAGTATAAGGAATTAAAATCATGGCTTCTGCTGCTGAACAATTAGCTGCATCAGTAAATTTTGGAGCACTTTCTAAAGCTAAAGAACTAAAGAAAAAGATTTGGTTTACTCTTTTGGCTTTAATAGTTTATCGATTAGGTACGTATATTCCTCTTCCTGGAATAGACTCTCAAGTTTTGGATGATATATTTCAACAAAATGCTGGAGGAATATTAGGTATGTTCGATATGTTTTCTGGTGGAGCTCTCGGAAGAATGACTATTTTTGCATTAAATATTATGCCTTATATTTCTGCTTCTATTATAATTCAATTAATGACTACTGTTTCCCCTCATTTAGCAGCATT
>PAYS01000043.1 GCA_002715265.1 Candidatus Pelagibacterales bacterium | reverse complement strand
TTCATATTTTGACAAACTCTCAATTTCTTTTTCATAAATTAAGTTTATTCCTAAATCTCTAGCACGATCTTGTAATATATTTAAAAGGGATTTTCTTCCTATTCCACAAAAACCATGACCTGTAGATATAAGTTTTTCTCCTTTATGATGTAATGCAATATCATCCCAATAAGCAAAATTATCTTTAATGCTTTTCGCACTAATAGGATCATTTTTTTCAAGGTTTTCTAAAGTTTCGTCAGATAATACTACACCCCATCCAAATGTATCATTTGGTTTATTTCTTTCAAAAACTGTAATATTGTAATTGGTTTTTAATAATTTCATACATATAGCAAAATATAGACCGCCGGGACCACCACCTAAACATGCTATTTTCATTAAAAGTTAATCCAAAATATCTTCATCATATAAAAATTTTAAAATATATATATATTTATTTCAAGCTTAAAATATTTAAGTTTAAAACAATTATTGGTTTGATGTTGCGATTAAATTATATAGAGTATTAAGGGCTTTACCGTTATCAATTATACTTTTTGCAATATTTATTCCTTCTTCAAAATCTTTTGCACATTCTGTAACACAAAAACCAGCTGCGGCATTTAACAATACAATATCTCTATAAGGACCTTCTTCACCTTTAAATAAAGCTAATATCTTTGCAGCATTTTCCTTTGGAGTACCCCCTTGTAAATCATTGATAGAACAAGTTTTAAAGCCATATTTTTCAGGGATAATTTCAAATTCATTTATTTGATTTTTATTTAATTCCACTACTTTACTATTACCAGTAAGTGTTATTTCATCCATTCCATCTGAACCATGTACAACCCAAGACTTTATAGAACCTAGTTCTTTTAAGGCTTTAGCTATAGTAGTTAGATACTTTTCATCAAATACGCCCAGTAATTGTCTTTTAGCTCTGGCAGGATTTAATAAAGGTCCTAATAAATTAAATATGGTTCTAAACATTAATTCCTTTCTTACTTTAGCAACATTTTTGAAGGCTTTATTATAATTTGGTGCAAATAGAAAACACATTTTAGATTTTTCTATACATCTATTAATAATTTTATCTTCTACGCTTATATTAATACCTAATTCAGATAATACGTCAGATGCACCAGATTTAGAAGATACAGCAGTACTTCCATGCTTAGTAACACAAATATTATTATTAGACGCAATTATAAAGGCTACGGCTGTAGATATATTATAAGTTTTGAGTCCATCACCTCCAGTTCCTACAATGTCAATAGTATCAATTTTTTGTTCAATAGGATTATGAACGTAAGGAAATAAAGATTTTGCAGCTCCTACTAATTCATTGGAGGAAACTCCCTTCATAGATAAAGTGGCTAAAAATGCGGCCATTTCTACATCTTTAGCTTCACCAGATGATAAATATTCAAATACTTCTTCAGTTTCTTCAATGCTAAGATCTTTATTTTGAAGAAGAGTAGGCATTATTTTATTTATAGGATTCATTTATTTTCGCATATATTTATAAAATTTTTAATTAATATTATACCATTATCTGTTTCAAAACTTTCAGGATGAAATTGTACTCCATAAGCTTTACAATTAGTTATAGATATTCCCATTATAATATTATCAGAAGTAGAGGAGTCAATACTAATTGTTTTTGGAAGAGACTTTTTATCAACAATGAGAGAGTGATATCTAGTTGCTTTAAATTTTTTAGGAATATTAGTATAAATTTCACTATTATTATGATTTATAATACTAGTTTTCCCATGCATTATTTTCTTAGCCCTAGCTATTTTTCCTCCATATGCTTGTGCTATAGCTTGATGGCCTAAACATATTCCTAAAATAGGAATTATCTTTGAGCATTGTCTTATTAAGTCCAAGCTTATTCCCGCATGATCAGGGGTTTTAGGTCCTGGAGATATTATTATACCTTTAGGGTTTTTTGATAAAATAGCATTTACACTTATTTTATCGTTTCTATAAACCTTAACCTTAGCTCCACAAACTTGAATATAATGCTTAATTGTATGTGTAAAACTATCGTAATTATCTAATAAAATATACATTAACTATCTTACCTATTTACCAAGCAAATTTTATTGCATCATTAGCAGCTTTAAAAAGGGCTTTTGCTTTATTTACAGTTTCTTGATATTCCGCTTCTGGATTTGAATCAGCAACAATTCCTCCTCCTGCTTGTACATACATAATTTCATCTTTAATAATTGCTGTTCTTAGAGTAATGCAAGTATCCATATCTCCGTTAGAAGAAAAATATCCTACACATCCTGCATAAACTTCTCTTTTATCTTTTTCAAGCTCATCAATTATTTCCATTGCTCTTATTTTAGGAGCCCCACTTACAGTTCCAGCGGGAAAACCAGAAAGTAAGGCATCAAGATAATCAATATTTTGTAATTTTTTTCCCTCAACATTAGAAACTATATGCATAACATGGCTATATTTTTCGATAACCATTTTTTCGGTAACAGATAAGGTGCCATATCTTGAAACTTTAGCGACGTCATTTCTAGCTAAATCTAGTAGCATTAAGTGTTCTGCAATTTCTTTTTTATCTGAAAGAAGTTCTTTAGCTAAAGCATTGTCTTCAATTTTATTTTTACCTCTAGGTCTTGTGCCCGCAATAGGTCTAATAGTTACATTATTATTTCTTACCCTTACGAGTATTTCTGGACTAGAGCCAATGATAGAAAAATCTTTGAAATTTAGATAGTATAGAAATGGAGAAGGGTTTAACCTTCTTAATGACCTATATAAACTAAATGGAGATTGTTTAAACTTTGATTCAAACCTCTGTGAAGGGACTACTTGAAATATATCACCGGCTAAAATATATTCTTTTGCTTTTTTTATAATTTTTAAATATTCACTTTTTTTATAATTTGATTTTATTTTAATTCCATCATTTTTTTTATAAATTATTTCTTTATTTTCAATCGGTTTCTTAAGAATATTAACTATATTTTTTATATTATTACAAGCTTCATTATATATGTCTTTATAATTTTTTTTGTCGTAATTTGACATAAAAACAGGAGTAATAATTGTCATTGTATCTTCTACTGAGTCGAAGATAATCATTATTTTGGGTCTTATGAAGAAGCCATCAGGAAGATTTAATTTAGATTTGTTCTTAGAGGGAATGTCTTCAACCAGTTTTATATTATCATATCCTAAATATCCAACCAATCCAGAAGACATAGGTGGTAAATTGTCTGGAAGTTCTATTTTAGATATTTTTATTAACTTTCTTAAAGATTCTAAAGTTCCAGAGTTTTCTTTAATAAATTTACTCTTAGAGTTATTTGCATTTATCATTATCTCAGGTTTATTTTCGTAAGATCTCCATATTATATCAGGATCTAATCCAATAATTGAATACCTTCCCTTAGTATCTCCGCCTTCAACTGATTCAAGTAAAAAAGAATATGAAGCGTTTTTTATTCTCATCATAGCAGATACAGGAGTATCTAAATCAGCTACTAATGTTGTCCATACTACATTTGATTTTTGTTTTATTAATTTTTCTTTAAACGGTTGATACTTAGGAAAATAATTCATTTATTTAACTGTTATCGGAAAATAAACTATCTAGTAATTGATTATTTATTTTTATATTATATTTTTTAGAAAAATGATTTATAAATATATTATGAATCTCATCACTAATATCATTAATTATATTTGAGTTAATTAAATCTATGTCTTCAGCAGAATCTGTATTAGTAGGTATAATTTGTGTTATTTTTGAAATTGTATATGAATTATTATAAATCGTTGGTGATGTTATTTCATTTACTTTTAAACTAAATATTTTATCAATGGCTTCTGAATTGACTACTCCTTCAGAACCACTGCCATCTCTTTTTACTGAAGGTGATTCTATAATAACCAAATTATATTTTTTACTAAGTTCATTAAAATTAGCACCATTAGTTATATCTAAATAGAACTGTTCAGCATATTTTTTTGCAATTGTCATATTTTCACGGTTTTTGAAGTTTTCTATTATTTTATTCTTTGCTTCATTTAAATTCATTGTTCTCTGTGGTTTTATTTCATTGATTTGTATTGCATACATAATATTACTTATTGTGTTTATTATGTCAGATGTGTCATTGTCATTTGTAGAAAAAACAGTATCAATTAACTCAGGAAATGGAGGTAAATCTTCTACTATATCACCATTAATATCTATACCTTTATTATCAATAAAGTTAATATCTCTAACTTTTGCATTTATTGAGGAAGCAGCATCAGTAATATTATTACCCATGGCTAATTCATCATAAAACATATTTCCTAATTCATACATTTTTTCTAAAGCAATATTAACTTTAATTTCTTTTTCTATTTGATCCTTCACATCATCAAATGACATAATTACTTCTGGTTCAATTTCATTTACTAAAAAAATTCTCCAGCCGAAAGCAGTTTCTTCTGGTCCAATTATTTTATTTTTTTCTGCAGAAAAAACACTTGTTGCCACTTCTTCTGGAAGTTCATCAAATATAACATTACCTAAATATAATGCTTCTTTTGATTTATCTGAATTGCTTGTAATAACATTATTGAAAACATCTTTTTTATTTTTAGAATTATCATTATTGATTTCATCATTTATTTTATTAATAATATTTATAGCTTCTTCTTCTGATGAAAAATTAGTTAAAAATACCTCTCTTTTTTCAGCTATGTTGTATTTTTCAGGATAATTGTCAAACTCACTTTTAATTTCTTCTTCTCCAATATTTATAGAAGACAAAAGGTCGTCCGGTCTCAAAGTCATTATAGAAAAACTCCTATATTCAGGAACTTGATATAATTGATAGTTATCAGTTAATTCATTTTCTATATCTAAATCTGAAGGAACTATTTCAGATTTATATGAACTAGCTGAAAAATTTATTGTCTCAATAGCTCTTTCTTCGTTTCTTAATTTATAAAATGTATTTCCAATTGCGTTTGTTATGTCATTATGAGGTTGTATAATATTTCTAATTTGCTCTCTTAAAATAGTATTACTAATTTCTTTTAAATATTGTTTTTCATCCATTCCTATTTGTCTTAAAGTAAACTGAAATTGTTCTTTGTTAAATTGTCCAAACTGGTCCTTAAATGCTGGTGAACTCAGTATTAATTCTTTTAAATGTTTTTCTGGTAATATTAAATTTATTTTTTCTACTTCAAGGTCATATATTCTTTCATTTATAAGTTGATTTAAAGTTTGATTTGGAAGTCCCAAGCTTTGCGCCATTTCTTCAGTAAAGTTTCCATTTGTACTAGAATTAAGCTCAGATATTATTCTTTGGTAACTAGAAATGAATTGATTTACTGTTACTTCCATATCACCCACCTCTGCTAATGTAGGGTCTTGATCTGGAGAAAAAATATCGCCTACACCCCATAGTGCAAAACTGGCAGCAAGTAGAAGTAAAAATAATTTTGAAAAAACAGAGTTTATATTGTTTCTTAATTTTTCGAGCATTATTCAATCCAATTTAAATGTTACAAAAATATAAATTTTAATATATATATTAAAAATATCATATATAAAATACATTTAACTTTTTTAGTATACTTATTTAAAGTATAAAACAATTATTATTATTTTATTTGTGGGAGCTAATATTGTTAATAGCTGGAAATTGGAAGTTAAATTGTAACATCAATGAATCTTCTGAATTAGTTAGAAAAATTATACATTTTACAGATGGTAAAAATTTAAATTGTGAGATTGCAGTATTCCCTCCATATACCGCTTTATCTGAAGTCAATAAATTAATAAATAACTCTGCCAATATAAGCCTAGGTGCACAGGATTGTAGTTCAGAAATTAAGGGTGCTTTTACAGGAGATGTGTCTGTAGAAATGTTAGCTGATATTGGCTGTAAATATGTTATTGTTGGCCATTCGGAAAGGAGACAAAATAGAGGTGAAGTTGATAGCTTAGTTTTAAAAAAAGCTACTAACGCACAAAAATATAATTTAATTCCTATTGTATGTGTGGGAGAAAGCACAAAAGATAGAAATAATGGAAATGCATTAAGTGTTATTGAAAAACAATTAGAACTTTCTCTACCATCAAACTGTAATAATTTGAATTGTGTAATAGCTTATGAACCAATATGGGCAATAGGAACAGGAGTTATTCCATCTATAGAAGATATTAATGAAATGTTTTCTATGATAAAAAATTGGTTATTTAGGAAATATAATGATAGTAGTATTATGTTATTATATGGAGGTTCTGTTAATAATGATAATTCAAAAGAATTATTTACTTGCCCTCACTTGGGAGGTTTATTAATAGGTGGAGTTTCATTAAAAGCAGATGAGTTTTCAAGGATTTGTATAAATATATAGGATATTATAATGGTAGACATAATTTTAACAATACATGTTATTTTAGCGGTAGGCTTAATAATTTTTATTCTTTTGCAACGTAGTGATGGTGGAGCTCTTGGTGGATTAGGAGGAGGAATGTCATTAAGTGGAATAATGGGTACTCAAGGGTCTACTAATTTTTTGACTAAATTAACAGCAATTTTTGCTGGTTTGTTTATGTTGACTAGTTTGCTTTTGGCTATTTTTGAAAGCAGATCTGGAAATGAGAGTAGTTTTATAGATGAAGAAATTATAAATGAGGTTGATGCTCCATTAATTAAAATAGATGAAGAATTGGATACGCCTGTTCCGCCTAAATCAGAATGAATAGGATATAAATTTGTGTAAATATATAATAGAATATTTTTATGAAGAAACCTAGGTTTATATTTATAACGGGTGGCGTAGTATCGTCTCTTGGAAAAGGTATATCAGCCGCAGCTTTAGGCGCTTTGCTGCAAGCAAGAGGTTATTCAGTTAGATTAAGAAAACTAGACCCTTATATAAACATAGATCCAGGAACAATGAGCCCATATCAGCATGGAGAAGTATTCGTAACTGATGATGGGGCTGAGACTGATTTAGATTTAGGACATTATGAGAGATTTACAGGGGTGCCAGCTAGACAGTCAGATAATATTACGACAGGAAAAATTTATCAGAATATTATTCATAATGAAAGAGCAGGGAATTATTTAGGTAGTACAGTACAAGTTATTCCTCACGTGACTGACGAGATAAAAAAATTTATTTCTAATGAAGTTAATGATTGTGATTTTATTATTGTTGAAATTGGAGGAACAGTTGGTGATATTGAAAGTCTTCCATTTTTAGAAGCTATTAGGCAATTTGGAAATGAGGTTGGAAAAGATAGGGCAATTTATATACATTTAACTTTAGTACCATTTATCACAACGTCAAATGAACAAAAAACTAAACCTACCCAGCATTCTGTTAGAGAATTAAGAGAAATAGGTATTCAACCTAATATTCTTTTATGCCGATGCGATAGGAGTGTAGAGCAAAATGAAATAGACAAAATTGCATTGTTTTGTAATGTTTCATCTTCAGATGTAATTCAAGCTATAGATGTAAATAATATTTATAATGTGCCTTTAGTATACCATGCTGAAAAGTTAGATGAACAGGTTTTAAAGCATTTTAAGATAAAAAATAAGCGTAAAATAAATTTAAATAAATGGAAAAATATTGTTAGGAGTATAGAAAAGCCCACTAAAAATATTAAAATAGGTATTGTAGGAAAATATACAGATTTGCCAGATGCATATAAATCTTTAAATGAAGCATTAGTTCATGGGGGAATAGCAAATAATATTGGAATAGATATTGCATGGATAAATTCCGAGAACTTAAATTCTCATAATATTAAGAAAATTTTTAAAAGTATTAAAGGGATTATAGTTCCTGGTGGTTTTGGAGATAGGGGTATTCAAGGAAAAATACTTGCGGTAAGTTTTGCGAGAAAAAACAAAATACCTTTTTTAGGAATATGTCTTGGACTACAATTAGCAGTAATTGAATTTGCAAGAAATGTTTTAAAACTAAAAGACGCTAATTCTTCTGAATTTTCTGAATCTAAAGACTCAGTTATAGGCCTTTTAACAGAATGGAAAAATAATAATAAAATAGAAAAAAGATCTGTAGATTCTGATAAAGGCGGCACAATGAGATTGGGTTCTTATCCTTGTAAAATTAAAAAAAATTCTTTGGCTATGAAAATTTATAAAACTAGTTATATAAACGAAAGGCATAGGCATAGGTATGAGGTAAATTCAAAATATGAGGAAATAATGAAAAGAAATGGCTTTAATTTCTCTGGTGTTTCTCCTGACGGTTCTTTGCCAGAAATAGTAGAATTAGAAAATCATCCATGGTTTATTGGCGTTCAGTTTCATCCAGAATTAAAATCAAGACCATTTAGCCCTCATCCTTTGTTTAAATCTTTTATAACCGCAGCTAAAAAGAAAAACTAATGCAAGAATCAAATAAAGAAATAAGTATTAATAATATTATTATAAGTAATGAAAGGCCATTTACATTAATAGCAGGACCTTGTGTTTTAGAAAGTTATGATCATGCCATGCATATGGCAACAAAGTTAAAGGATATTACAGATAAGTTAGGTATAAATTTTATATATAAATCTTCCTTTGATAAAGCAAACAGGACTTCAATGAATTCAAGTAGGGGGCCAGGATTAAAAGAATCTTTAAAAGTTTTTAGTACTTTGAAGAAAGAAATTGGATGTAATATAATTACAGATGTTCACGAGATTAATCAAATAAGAGAAGTGGCTGATATAGTGGATGTTATTCAAATACCAGCATTTTTATGTAGACAAACAGATTTGCTTGTTGAAGCAGCAAATAGCAGTAAACCTGTAATGGTAAAGAAAGGTCAGTTTTTAGCTCCATGGGATATGAAAAATGTTATTGAAAAATTAAAGTCTAATGGAAATGACGATATAATGTTATGTGAAAGAGGAGTTAGTTTTGGTTATAATACATTGGTATCAGATTTTAGGTCAATTCCAATATTAAAATCTTTAGGTTATCCGGTTGTATTTGATGCTACTCATTCTGTACAACAACCTGGTGGTTTAGGAGATAAGTCCTCTGGTCAAAGAGAGTTTGTTCCTACTTTAGCTAAAGCTGCTGTTTCTATTGGAGTTGCGGCTATTTTTATGGAAACTCACCAGGACCCAGATATGGCGCCAAGTGATGGCCCAAATATGTGGCCATTAGATAAATTAGAAGCTTTATTAAATGTTTTAAAACAACATGATAATATTAGTAAAAATATAAATTTATAATCTATAGGAATCTCATGGTTAAAATAAAAAAAATTTTTGGAAGAGAAATTATTGATAGTAGAGGTAATCCTACGTTGGAAGTAGATGTTACTCTTGAAGATGGTTCTTTAGGAAGAGCATCTGTTCCTTCGGGAGCTTCCACTGGTGCCTACGAGGTAATTGAAAAAAGAGATAATAGTGATAGATATAATGGTAAAGGTGTCCTTGATGCAGTTAATATTGTAAATAAAGATATACATGGAGCTTTGATAGGAGTGAACTGCTTAGATCAAAAAAATATTGATGAAGTTTTAATGAATTTAGATGGAACTAGTAATAAAAGGTTATTGGGTGGTAATAGTATTTTAGGCGTGTCCTTAGCATGTTGCCGAGCAGCTGCAATATCTCAACATAAACCATTGTATGAATATATTGGAGTCAATAAAGGAAAGCTTTTACCAATTCCTTTTATGAATATTGTAAATGGTGGAGCTCATGCTAATAATAAGTTGGACTTTCAAGAACTAATGATAGTTCCTTTTGGATTTAATTCATTTAATGATGCTTTAAGATGTGGATCTGAAGTCTTTCATTCTTTAAAAGATATATTGTCCAAAAAATCATATTCAACAGCAGTTGGAGATGAAGGTGGGTTTGCGCCGGACTTTTCGAGTTTGAATGAAGCTTTAGATTGTATAATAGAAGCTATATTAAGTTCTGGATATAATCCTGGAGAAAATGTTTCATTAGCTTTAGATGTTGCCTCTACAGAATTTTATAAAGATAGTAAATATATATTAGAAGGCGATAATAAAATATTTAGTAGTGATGAGATGGTAAAATACTTAGAAACAATCTGTTCTAAATATCCAATCATTTCCATTGAGGATGGAATGTCTGAGGATGATTGGGACGGATGGGTAAATTTAACATCTATTATAGGTAAGAAAGTTCAGTTAGTTGGAGATGATTTATTCGTTACAAATCCAGAAAGACTTCAGCAAGGTATAGATCTTAAAGTAGCTAACAGTATATTAATTAAATATAATCAAATTGGAACCTTAACTGAAACTATTGAAGCTATTAATTTAGCTAAAAGTTATTCTTATACAACAATGATATCTCATCGTTCAGGTGAGACAGAGGACTCTTTTATATCTGATTTAGCTGTTGCAGTAAATGCAGGTCAAATTAAAACAGGGTCTTTATCTAGATCTGATAGGTTGGCTAAATATAATCAATTGTTAAGAATTGAAGAGCATTTAGGCAATAAGGCTAGATTTAATGAGAGTAAAAATTTTTATAGATAACTTGACTATCTCCTATCAGCATGATTCATTAACATATGAACATTACAAGTAATAAGAATTTTATATTAATTAGAAGCATATTTTTTAAAACATGCTTATTCTTTACAGCACTATATTTTATATTTCATTTTCTAAATGGCAATATTTCTTATGCTGCTTTAGAGGAAAAAAGGCTATTATTTGAAGAAAAACAATTACTACTCTCTGAAAAACAAAAAGAATTAGACTTTAAATATATTCTAATAGATAAAATAAAAAATGTTGAATCTAATTTAGATTTATTGGATGAATTGGTTAAGTATAAGTTAGGTTATTCTTCAAAAGATGAGATCATATTTCAATTAAAATAAAAATCAAATTGACTAATTCTGTATATTACATATTTTATTCTATATGGAACAGAACATTATTAGTGGCAATGTAATTGATGTCCTCGGTGGAGGAAGAAAATTAGCAAAATTGCTAAAGTCAAATACTGGAATTGTTTTAAATGAAAAAACTGTTTATTCATGGAAACAGCAAGGTGTGCCAGACAAATGGAAGCCGGTATTAGTAAAATTATTAGTGAAAAATGGTTTTGAGGTGCCTAAGAGTTTTTTATTGCCAGGCATGGATATAGCTAATTTTCAAATAACAAACTCTAAAAATATTGAATCATTATATTCTACTAAAGACTCTAATTTAGAAGAGATTAGCCCATTATTATTAAAAGAATTTTATTATGAAATGCTTTTATTAAGGAGATTTGAAGAAAAAGTTGGTCAAATGTATGGTTTAGGTCTTATAGGAGGGTTTTGCCATTTATATATTGGTCAAGAGGCTGTTTCTGTTGGTATGGAAAAAGCTATTAAGAAACAGGATGCAGTTATTACTGGTTATAGATGTCATGCACATTTGATTTCAAGGGGTACAGATCCTTATGTAATATTTTCAGAGTTACTAGGAAAAAATGATGGAATTTCAAGTGGTAAAGGTGGTTCTATGCATATGTTTGATCCAAAAAATAATTTTTGGGGCGGGCATGGAATTGTAGGAGCTCAAGTGCCGATAGGAATTGGTCTTGCTTTTTCTTTAAAATATAAAAATACTAATAATTTATCAGTTACTTATTTTGGAGATGGAGCTGCTAATCAAGGTCAAGTTTATGAGTCCTATAATATGGCATCGCTGTGGAAGTTACCTGTAATATTTTGTATAGAAAATAATCAATATGGAATGGGCACTTCTATAAAAAAGGCTAGTGCTGGAAATGATCTTAGTAAGCATGGAGAATCTTTTGATATACCAGGTATTGCGGTGGATGGGATGAATCCAGTTTCAGTATATTTAGCCGCTAAAAAGGCAGCTAATTGGGTTAGAAGTGGAAATGGGCCCATTATATTAGAGATGAAGACGTACAGATACAGAGGGCATTCAATGTCTGATCCAGCAAAATATAGAACTAGAGAAGAAGTGCAAAGAATGAGGGATGAAAAGGACCCAATTGAGTCAATTAGAAATAAATTATTAAATGAAAATATTTATAATGAAGAAGAGGTTAACAAAATAGATAAAACTATAAGGCAAGAAATTTCTGATAAGGCGGATAAGGCAATTAATGCAGATGTTTCTAATTTAGATAATATTCATACGCATGTATTATTATAGGGCTTTTTATTATGGCAAATGTGACAGTAAGACTGGCAATTAGAGATGCAATTGCGGAAGAAATGAGAAAGAATCCGGATATTTTTTTGATTGGTGAAGAAGTTGGAGAATATGAAGGAGCTTATAAGGTAAGCCAAGGCCTGCTGGCAGAATTTGGTAATAAGAGAATTATAGATACGCCTATAACGGAAGCAGGATTTACGGGATTAGCAGTTGGTGCAGCTATGGGAGGTTTAGTACCAATTGTGGAATTTATGACTTGGAATTTTGCTTTTCAAGCAATTGATCAAATAATTAATTCGGCAGCTAAAACATTATATATGTCCGGAGGTAAAGTAAATATTCCTATTGTTTTTAGGGGACCTAATGGATCTGCTCTTCAGGTAGCAGCTCAGCATAGTCATGATTTGTCATCTATATTCTCTAATATTCCTGGTTTAGTGGTGCTTTCACCTTATGACAGTGCAGATGCAAAGGGTATGTTAAAAGCAGCTATAAACAGTCCAAATCCAGTAATTTTTCTAGAAAATGAAATTTTATATAATGAAAGTTTTGAAGTACCAGATGGAGATTATATAATTCCAATTGGAAAGGCTTCAATTAAGAAATCAGGAAAAGATATAACTTTAGTGTCATTTTCACGCGGTGTTCATACTTCTTTGGAGGCATCTAAGATCTTAAGTAAGCATAACATTAATGCGGAGGTTATAGATTTAAGAAGTTTAAGGCCAATAGATTTTGAGACAATAATTAATTCTGTTAAAAAAACTAATAATATAATTACTGTGGAAGAAGGTTGGTTAAGCTCCGGCTTAGGTGCAGAAATTATTTCAAGGGTCTCAAGTGAAGCTTTTAACTATTTAGATGCACCCCCTCTAAGAATTGGGGCGTTAGATGTGCCTTTGCCTTATGCTAAAAATTTAGAAGAACAAAGCATTCCTACAGCAAAAAGAGTTGCAAAAGAATGTTTATATCATTTACAGAATAACTAATATAGGCAATATTATGTTAAATTTTATTAATATATATATACTTTATTGCTTCAAATTATGCATATTTAGATATATTTGCAATATAATATTTTATATAATCTTATATAATTATAAGTTGAAATTTTTATTTATAAAAATAAAGGACTAGATACATGGCTGTTCCGATTTTAATGCCTTCATTGTCACCTACTATGACCGAAGGAAATTTAGCTAAGTGGTGTAAAAATGTTGGAGATGAGATTAAACCTGGAGACATAATAGCTGAAGTAGAAACGGATAAAGCTACTATGGAAATAGAAGCAATTGATGAAGGAGTTCTAGATAAAGTTCTGTTTGAAGATGGTGCTGAGGGTATAGCTGTAAATAGTCTTATCGCTGTATTAAAAGGCAAGGATGATACAGATGAAAAAGTTAAGGAATTATTAGTCAAATATAAGGGGCTTAATGAAGTTAACTCAAAAGAAAAACTAAACGAAAATAATGAAATGCAAGATGTTAAGAATAAGGAAATCAATGAAATAAAGGGTTTACCAAAAGCATCAAATGAAGCTGTTAAAGAAAATATTATTGCTGATGATAAAAGTAACGAAGAAATTAATAATTATAATGAAGAGAAAGAGAATAATATTCAAATAGATAGCATTAATACAAATAAATTTCAGGATAGAATTATAGCTAGTCCTTTAGCTAAAAGATTGGCAATACAGAATAAAATAGACTTAAAAAATATCAATGGAACTGGACCTAAAGGCAGAATTGTAAAAAAAGATATTGATTTATTTCTAAATAAAAACAATGAGATATTAAATATTTCTAATAAATATAATAAAAATATAAAAATTTCTTCAATGAGGAAAGTAATTGCTGATAGGTTGTCATTTTCTAAAAATAACATACCTCATTTTTATTTGAATATTAAATGTAATGTGGATAATTTATTGATGGCTAGACAACAAATGAATGAAAATGTAGATGAAAAAAATAAAATATCGATTAATGATATTATTATAAAAGCTTTAGCTTTATCATTAAATAAGGTTCCTGAGGCTAATTGTAGTTGGGGTGAAAGGGACATTACATATTATGGTTCAGTAGATATTAGTGTTGCAGTCGCAGTTAAAGATGGATTATTTACTCCTGTTATTAGGTCTGCAGAGGTAATTCAAATTTCTGAAATTTCTAAATTAATGAAGGATTTTGTATATAGAGCCAAAGAAGGAAAATTAAAACCTAGTGACTATGAAGGAGGAAACTTTTCTATTAGTAATTTAGGAATGTATAATATAGATAGTTTTTCTGCTATTATTAATCCCCCTCAGTCAGGAATATTAGCAGTTGGTGCAATTAAAAAGCTGCCAGTTGTTATTGGTGAAGAAATTAAGATTAGTAATACTTTGTCTTGTCAATTATCTGGAGATCACAGAGTTATTGATGGTGCGGTTGGAGCGCAATTGTTAAATGAATTTAAAAGTATTATTGAAAACCCATATAAAATGCTTCTATAAGGTGATTTATGAAAAATAATTATGATTTAATAGTTATAGGAAGTGGTCCAGGTGGGTATGTTGCAGCTATAAGAGCTTCTCAATTAGGGTTAAAAACATTAGTAATTGAAAAAGATAAGTTAGGAGGAATTTGTCTGAATTGGGGCTGTATTCCAACTAAAGCATTGCTAAAATCTGCGGATGTGAATCATACTTTATCTGAAATAGATAATTATGGAATCAGCCTAAAAAATCATAGTTTCAATTGGAAAAAAATAATCAAAAGATCAAGAGGTATATCCAAAACTTTATCAGAAGGAGTTAAATTCTTATTAAAGAAAAATAAAATAGACGTGATTTATGGACATGGAAAGTTAGCAGGCTCTGGTAGGGTAATAGTAAAGAATAATGACGATGAAAGTGTTTTATATGAAGCTCCAAATATAATATTAGCTACAGGAGCTAGACCAAAAAATATGAAAGGTTTAGAAGTTGATAATATAAATATTTGGAACTATAAAGATGCTATGATTCCAGATAAAATGCCAAATACACTTTTAGTTATTGGAGCAGGTGCAATTGGTGTTGAATTTGCAAGTTTTTATAATGATTTTGGAGTTAAAGTAACTTTAGTAGAATCTCAAAATAATATCCTTCCTTCTGAAGACTATGATGTTTCATCATTTATAAAAACAGATTTTGAAAAAAGAGGAATAGAGATATTAAATAATACAAAAATTTTAAAGTTAGAATCCATAAAAAATCAAGTCAAGGTTCAAATGGAGGTATCTGAAAATAAAGTTTCTGAAGTAAAGTTTTCTAAAGCAATAGTTGCGGTAGGCATTGATCCTAATATAGATGATTTAGGTATAGATACAGTTAATATTAATATAGAACATAATAAAATAGTAACTAATGTATATGGAGAAACATCGGAGAAAGGGATATATGCTATTGGAGATATTTCTGGTGCACCATGGCTAGCTCATAAAGCATCACATGAAGGAATAAGTTGTGTTGAAAATATTGTAAATGAACCTTCTCACACAGATGAAAATATTATCATTCCATCATGTATTTATTCAAGACCGCAAGTTGCCAGTGTAGGTATTACTGAAGAGATGGCAATAAAAAATAAAGTACCTTATACAATAGGCAAATTTCCAATGATAGGTAATGGAAAAGCGTTAGCTACGGGTGATAATAATGGTTTTGTTAAAACTATATTTAATAAGGAAAGTGGAGAGTTGTTAGGAGCACATATGGTAGGACCTGAGGTAACGGAATTAATCTCTATATATTCTTTAGCTATTAAGCTTGAAGCTACAGAATTAGATTTAATGAGTACAATTTTTCCTCATCCAACAATTTCTGAATCTCTTCATGAGTCAGTTTTAGCTGCATATAATAAAGCTATTCATATTTAGTATATTGGATAAAATATTATGAAGTTAAATTATATTTCAAAATCTCATTTAAACAATAATACTTCATGTAGTATTGATAGGCCGTCCTGGATAAGAGTTAAAGCTCCATTATCTGAGGAATATATTAGTACTAAGAAACTTATTACTAAGGCTAATTTAAATACTGTTTGTGAATCAGCAGCATGTCCTAATATTGGAGAATGCTGGAAAAAAAAACATGTAACAGTAATGATTTTAGGTGACGTATGCACAAGGAAGTGTGGATTCTGTAATATAAAATCAGGTCATCCAAAAAGTCAGGACTTGTATGAGCCAATGAGAATAGCAAAAGCAATCTCAAAATTAAATTTGAATCATGTTGTAATTACTTCTGTTGATAGAGATGACCTTAGTGATGGTGGTGCATCTCAGTTTGTAAATTGTATAAAGGAAATTAGAAAGTTATGTTCTGATACTACTATCGAGGTTTTAACTCCTGATTTTCAAAGAAAAGAAGGGGCTTTAGAACAAATAATCTCAGCTGAACCAGATGTTTTTAATCATAATTTAGAAACAATTTCAAGATTATATAAGACAGTAAGAAGAGGAGCGAATTATAAACATAGCTTATATATTTTAAAAAAAGCAAAAAAACTTAAACCTAATATATTTACTAAATCTGGTATAATGGTAGGTTTGGGAGAAAGTATTCAGGAAATATCTAAACTTTTAGACGATCTTAAAAATGCGGATGTAGATTTTATAACAATTGGTCAATATCTTCAGCCTACTAAAAAACATTTATCTGTAATTAGATACAGAACTATAGAAGAATTTAAAAATATAGAGGATTTAGCTTATAAAAAAGGATTTTTACTAGTTTCTGCTTCTCCTTTAACTAGATCATCTTATCACGCGGATGAAGATTTTAAAAAATTACAGTATTTGAGGAATAATAGAATTTAGTGATGACATATTATGAAGTTGAACGTGATTTAGAATATTCAGATAAAAATATTTTTGATTTGATTTGTGATATTGAGAAATATCCTGAATTTTTGCCTTGGTGTAAAAACTCCAATATTTATAATAAAAAAGATAATGAATTTTATTCAGATATAACAGTGGGGTTTAATTTAGTTAATGAGACTTTTACTAGTAAAGTAATAGTTGATTATCCTCAAAGAGTTGTATCAACAGCTACTAGTGGTCCATTTCAAACAATGATCAATAAATGGAGTATTAAACCTCTTGGTAAAAATAAATGTCAGGTAAGTTTAAAAATTGAGTATGAATTTAAATCTATTATTTTAAAAAATCTTATTGGTAAATTTTTTGAGCAAGCTACAGAAAAAATGATTACAGCTTTTGAAAAAAGAGCTAAATATATTTACGGATAAATATTCTATTAAATTTGTAGAATTTGCTCTAAAATCATATAAAATATTGTTTCAGCAGTTTTATTTCTTATATCTTCTCTATTTCCAACATGTATAATTTTGCGATGGATATTTTTGTTTTCTAAATTAGAAACACAATGATGAACTAAACCAACTGGTTTATTATTGCTGCCTCCATCGGGTCCAGCTATCCCAGAAACAGCAAGTGATATATCTGTATTAAGTATTATTTTTGCAGCCTCGGACATTTCTATTACGGTGTTTTCACTCACTGCACCATAATTTTTTAAAGTTTCTTCTTTTACGTTTAGTATTTTAATTTTCGAGTTATTTGAATAGGTAACAAAACCTCCTAAAAAAACTTTAGATGAACCAGGGTGTGATGTAAAATATTGAGAAATTAAACCTCCAGTACAAGATTCAGCTGAAGATATAGTGATTTTGTTTTTATCACATATTTGAAGTATTTCTCTTGATAATTTAATTAATTTATTTTGCATTATAAAAATAGTTTAATTATGTAAATTGTAAAGATAGTGTAAATGCCAGCTATTACATCATCCAACATAACCCCCATACCTCCTTTAATTTTATTATCTATATAAGAAGCTGGCCAAGGTTTTAAAATATCAAAAAAACGAAAAATAAAAAATGATAAAATGACTAAAAAATTATTATGCATAAAAAACATCATAGAAATTAATTGTCCTACAACTTCATCAATTACTATAATACTTGAGTCTCTAATATTAGTCTGCTTTTCATATATATTTGAACTTATAATTCCCAATATAAATAGTATAGGAATAAGAATGTAAAATAAGTTGAATTCTATGAGATAAATTATATATCCCAATATTATTCCTGCCATAGATCCAAATGTACCTGAAGCTATAGGAATATAGCCTATACCAAAAAATGTTATATACATTTCATTTATTTTATTAAATGTTATCAATTTTTATACGGCTTTAAAATTGTTGTTACACATTGTACCATAATTCCTTCACTTCTTCCTAAATATCCAAGTTTTTCAGTAGTTGTTGCTTTGACAGATATGTCTTTATCTGACAAAGATAATAGTTTTGCTAGTTTATTTTGAATTTTTTTTCTATGAGGATCAATTTTAGGCTGTTCACAAATTATTGTGATATCAGTATGAATAAGTTTGCAATTATTTTCCTTTATTTTTTGCAAAGCATAATCCAAAAATACTATAGAATTAGCATTTTTCCATTTTTTTTCCGTATTTGGAAATTTATTGCCTATGTCTGCTTCTGCGATAGTTCCTAATATAGAATCTACGAGCGCATGTATTAATACATCGGCATCTGAATGTCCTATAAGAGATTTTTTATATTTAATTTTAGCAGATCCTAATAATATATAATTATTTTTAGATACTTTGGAGTCAAATTTATGTACATCTATGCCAAGGCCTGTAACAGGAATATAATTTATATTTTTTTTCATTATTGATTTTATTGTATGTAAGTCTGTTTTAGTTGTAATTTTTATATTTTGGTAATCTCCAATAAATGTATACACCTTACTTTCAAATTTGTTAAATAATGCAGTGTCATCGTTTGCATTAATTAAATTATTATCAATATGATTTTTTAAAATATTTTTGAATAAAAATCCTTGAGGAGTTTGTGCTAAAACTAATTCACCTTTATTAATATCTTCTTTAAGAAATTTCGAACTATTAATTTTTTTAACAGCGTCGTTAATCTTTAATACAGGAATAACAGCTTCATATTTATTTAAATATTTAATGACTTTATTAATTATTAATTTGGTAATATTAGGTCTAGCAGAGTCATGAATTAAAACTTTATTTGGTTTATATTTTTTAAGTTTGAGAAGCGCATTGAAGACTGATTCTTGTCTAGTTTTTCCCCCAATTATGAATTTATCGATTTTTATATCTTTAAGTGCATTTTTGGCATCAATAAGATGATTTTTATTAACTACAACAAAAACTAAATCAATTTTTTTATCTATAAAATTTTTAACACTATGATATAAAACAGTCTTATCATCTATAAACTGTAATTGTTTTAGATGGTGTTTATCGTATCTATTACCAGAACCGGCTGCTAAAATAATAGCAGCTAAATCAACATTTTTATTCATATTTTTTTTTAAACCTTATATTATTACTTTTTCATTATATATATTTTTTTATTTTATAAAATTTTATTAGACTTAAAACTGCTTATTATATAATCTGCCTATTAAATAGGCAATATTATATGGAATTTTTCATGATTAAAGGTAAAGATAGAGTAAATAAATCGTTAAATTATGAAAATATTTT
>PAYS01000042.1 GCA_002715265.1 Candidatus Pelagibacterales bacterium | reverse complement strand
GCCCATTCTTCTAAAAGCCCACGCCGTTGGTCTAATAAATCAACACGCATATAAGCACCCTCAATAGGGTTTCGAATTTTATGCGCCATCGTTATCTCGGCGGCATTACGAAGTTCTGGCCGCTGCTCTTCAGCCCAAACGCGAAACGTTGACCGAAATCCATGAGGAACAGCGTCTAACTGAGAAAAATATCTTTTCATCAGTGTAAGCATTGCCATATTCGATAGCGGCGTATTCTGTTTCACACTGCTCGGAAAAAGATAGGCGTGATTATGTTTCTGCCACAGCATATCAATAATTTCCATCGCCTCTGACGATAACGGAACGGTATGAGCTTTACCTTTTTTCATGCGTTTTTCTGATAAAGTCCATGTCTTATTTTCGCGGTTAATTTCACGGCGTTGACAGCCCAGTATTTCGGATGTGCGTCCGATAGTCAGAATAAGAAAGCGTAAAGCCAGTGCACTATAGCTGGATAACTGGCATAATTTAGCATAAAACGAAGGCGTATCCTGCCAGCGAAGAGAGGGGTGCGGACGAGGAATTTGTACCGTGTGTGACCGAGGTAATAAAAACTCTAAATTTTCTTTCCATTGTGCAGGATTTTTCTCTTCATGACACAACCCTTTTGTTATACTCCAGCTCATCACGGTTTGCATCCTCTGTTGTATTCGGCGGGCGGTTTCATTTTTTGAATACCAAATAGGCTTGAGTACTTCATAAAAATCATTAGTTGTTAACTCTCCCAGAGGTTTTTTATCAAGAATAGGATAGGCATCGGTGCAAAGCGTTTGTATCCATTGTTTTCTATGTTTTTTATTTTTCCACGATAGTTTCCGCTCTTCGTAACATTGTTTGGCGACATCCGAAAACCGTAAGCCCTGCTCGCGACGGTATTGTTGACGTTCATTCCTGCGCTCTTCTAAAGGATTAATGTCTTTTGATAAGAGTGTTCGCATATGGTCACGCCGCTGCCTTGCTGTGCTAAGGGTAATAGCAGGATACACCCCTAACCCCATTTCCTGCGCGCGTCCATACCGCGTATAGCGAAAACTCCACTTTCCTTTATGAGGAGACGATTTAAAAAAATATAATCCTCCCCCGTCATGATATTTTTTCTTGGATGGAACCGTATCAATTTTTTTCTGTGTTAACATGTTCATTTTCTCCCAGTCCACAAATGGGTCCACAAGTCCCTGTGCACATTAATAGATTAATATGAACAATGCTGATGAGGGTGTGTCAATGAAAAGCACGGTGTGCTTAGATATTTGACGTACGCTGACGTACTATAGTGATGTAACTGGCGGACACGAAGGGATTCGAACCCTCGAAACGGTTGCCCGTTTACACCCTTAGCAGGGGCGCGCCTTCGACCACTCGGCCACGTGTCCAATATGCTTTTAAAATGTCAGAGAGAAAGTGTCAAATAAGTTAAGTATTATTTTTATGGAATTGGTATTTCAGCGCCAGTACTCGGAACATCATAACCTCTAATAACTGCTTCTCTTGAGGCAATTTTTTTATACCATTCTAAAATTTTTGGAAATTTTTTTAAATCTATTTTTTGCCACTCAAAACGTGATACCCATGGCCAAATTGAAATATCAGCAATACCGTAACTGTTACCTGCTACATATTCAGAATTATTTAGTCTCTTTTCTAAAACCCCATAAATTCTTAATGCTTCTCCAGAATATCTCTCCTCGGCGTATATAGATTTACCTGCATTAAATTTCACAAAATGATGTACTTGTCCAAGCATAGGACCTAAAGATGCCATTTGAAACATTAACCACTCGTCGCGTCTCCAACGTTCCTCATTAGAATTTGGTAAAAAAGTTTTAGTTTTTTCACTTAAGTACATTAAAATAGCCCCAGATTCCATCATACTTACCCCATTATCATGATCTACAATTGCAGGTATTTTGTTATTTGGACTAATTTCAAGAAAATTTGCATTAAATTGTTCATCTTTAGTAATATTTATAGGTTTTAAATTATATTCTAAATTACACTCTTCTAACATTATTGAAATTTTACGCCCATTGGGAGTGCTCCATGTATACAAATCAATCATAATATTTTTACCTTTCTATTTTTTAATTACTTTATCGGGCCTAGGAGATCCCGCAGGACGATTCATTTCAAAAATATTATTTACAAAAGAATAATCCATATACCCTAATCTTGAAAGAGGTTTAACTTTATTTAGATCTACTTTTCCATCTGTAATTACTTTATCATCTATATGAATACCCACTACTTTACCTATTACCATTCCATTATATTTATTACTCTCCAAACTAGGTAAATCAATAATTTTATAAAGTTTACACTCCATATGTATAGGAGATATTGCTAATCTTCTTGGAGCAATAAGGTTTGATTTGAGAGTTTCTAATTTTGCTATATCTATTTCACTTTCATCTGGATTAAAAGGAGCAGTTGTCTCATTCATTTTATCTTTTGCATCAAACGTAACTATATTGATAACAAATTCTTTATTTTTCCTAATATTAGTAATTGTATCCTTATGTCCCCCCATAGGTTGTTTTCCATTAGTAGCATACATCACCATAGGAGGGTCAGCAGCAACACCGTTAAAAAAACTATACGGTGCACAATTATGTATATTATTTTCACTAATAGAAGTAATCCAAGCTATAGGACGCGGAACTATACATGACTTAAAAGGATTGTATTTTAATCCGTGATTATTTTTATCTGTCTCATAATACATATATCGAACTAATTTTTTAAAGATTTTTTTAATATTTCATTAACAACTTTGGGGTTAGCCGCACCTTGAGTATTTTTCATAACTTGTCCTACAAACCAACCAAATAACTTTTCATTACCACTTCTGAATTTTTCTACTTGCTGAGAATTATCTTCAATTATTTTTTGAATCATAGCTTCTAATTCATCAGTATTGCTTATTTGTTTTAAACCTTTTTTCTCAACTATTTCTGATGCATTTCCTCCATTGGTAAACATTTCTTCAAAAACTTCTTTTGCCGTTCTTCCAGAAATAGTTCCATCATTTATTAAATCAAAAAGTTCACCTAATTGTTCTTCTTTTATAGGGCTTTCTTCAATTGATTTATCTACTTCATTTAACATGGCAAAAAAATTAGTAATTATCCAATTTGCTACAAATTTAGCATCCCTACCTTTAGCAAGAGATTCAAAAAAATCTGCATGTAATTTATCTGCAGTAAGAACATCTGCATCATAGAAACTTAGATTATACTCTTTTTGAAAACGATCTCTTTTTACATCTGGTAATTCAGGAAGGTTTTTTTTAAAAGTATTTATTCTTTCGTCAGTAATATAAAGAGGAAGTAAATCTGGATCTGGAAAATATCTATAATCATGTGCTTCTTCTTTTGATCTCATTGAACGAGTTTCATTTTTTATAGGATCATATAACCTAGTTTCTTGCTTTACCTGATTGCCTGCTTCTATAATTTCAATTTGTCTATAAGCTTCATATTCAACTGCTTTCATCATAAACTTTACAGAATTTATATTTTTTAATTCACATCTTGTACCAAATTTTTCTCCTGGCCTTCTAACTGAAATATTAGCATCACATCTTAATGATCCTTGATCCATATTTCCATCACATGAATCAATATATCTAACTATTGATCTTAATTTTCTTAAATAAGCTCCTGCTTCCTCCCAATCTCTCATATCTGGTTTTGATACTATTTCCATAAGAGGAATACCCGATCTATTTAGATCTACTAGGGAGTATTTTGGATGTTGATCATGCATTAATTTTCCTGCATCTTGTTCTAAATGTAAACGTTCAATACCTATTTTTTTTGTTTCACCTTTACCTAAATCAATAATTAACCAACCCTCACCAACTATAGGCGATTTATACTGTGAAATTTGATAACCTTGTGGAAGATCTGGATAAAAATAATTTTTTCTATCAAATACTGACATATTATTTATTTTTGCATTCAAAGCATGACCTGTTCTAATAGCCTGATCTACTGCTTCTTGATTTATAACAGGAAGCATTCCAGGCATAGCAGCATCTATAAAACTTACTTGTGTATTTGGTTCTGCACCAAATTCAGTAGACGAGCCAGAAAATAATTTAGATTTGCATTTTACTTGCGCGTGAATTTCTAAACCTATGACCATTTCCCATTGACCAGTTTCTCCTTTAAGTATTATAGGCTCCCTCATATTATATCCTTAATTGAATTTTTAAAATTAGAACAATTTTCAATCACACTTGCAAATGCTAAGATAGTTTCTTCATCAAAAGCTTTCCCTATAAGCTGTAAACCAAGTGGTTTTTTATCATCTGAGAAACCACCAGGAACTGAAATAGCAGGTAAACCGGCAAGACTAGCCGGGACTGTAAATACATCATTCATATACATTTCAATAGGACTCATATTAGCTCCTATTTCAAATGCTCCACTTGGAGCAGTGGGAGTTAATATAGCGTCGCATTTATTAAAAGCTTTATTAAAGTCATTAACTATTTTTGTCCTAACTTTTTGAGCTCTTAAATAGTAGGCATCATAATATCCTGCTGATAGAACATAAGTTCCAATTAATATTCTTCTTTTTACTTCTTCTCCAAAACCTTCAGATCTAGTGGAGCAATACATATCCTCTAGGTCATCAAAACTTTCTGCTCTAAATCCATATTTAACACCATCATATCTCGCTAAATTAGCTGATGCTTCCGCTGGCGCCACTATATAATAAGTAGGTAAAGCATATTCAGTATGTGGTAAATTAACATCAATGACCTTAGCTCCAGAATCCTGTAACCACTCTATTCCTAATTCCCATATTTTTTGAACATCATTTGCTAATTTATCTATTTTATATTCTTTAGGAATACCAATTATTTTATCTTTAATGGAACTTGAGCAAGCATCTATAAAATTGGGAACAGGTATATCTGCAGATGTTGAATCTTTTATATCAAATCCGGACATATATTGTAAAATTTGCGCACTATCTTTTACTGATCTAGTTATTGGACCTGCTTGATCTAAAGAAGAAGCAAAAGCTATTATTCCCCATCTAGAACATCTACCATAAGTAGGCTTTAAACCTATAGTTCCACAAAACGAAGCTGGTTGTCTGATAGAGCCTCCAGTGTCCGTTCCAAGTGCTATGGGAGCTAAGTTTGCAGCCACTGCTGCTGCAGATCCTCCAGATGATCCACCTGGAACTAATTGCTTATCTTTACTCCATGGATTCATCACTTTTCCAAAAAAACTCGTTTCATTTGATGAACCCATCGCAAACTCATCCATACTAGTTTTTCCCAAATAAATTGCTCCTTGCTTCCATAAATTTGACGTTACTGAAGACTCATAATTTGGAACAAAATTTTCAAGTATTTTAGAACATGCCGAAGTTTTTTCTCCCTTAACACAAAAAATATCTTTTACAGCAATAGGTAAGCCATCTAATGCAAGAGAATTATTTTTAGCACGCCTTGCATCTGATTCTTTTGCAAGATTTAGTGATTTTTCTTCATTAAAATGAATATAGGCATTATGCTTATTTTTTGTCTTTAAAATTTTAATATACTCTACAATCAATTCTTCAGCGGAAAATGCCTTATTATTAAGACCATCAAGTATTTCAGTAACTCCTAAATTAGATAAATTTGTCATTTATTCGATTACCTTTGGAACACTAAATGAATTTGATATACTCTCAGGAGAATTATTAACTACTTTATCTTGATATCCTCCGTCATTAACTTCATCATTTCTTTCTCTTAGTTTTGCATCAGAAACTCCAGTCATAGGCTCTATATTATCAATATCAACTTCATTTAATTTCTCTACCCATGACATAATATTATTTAATTCATTTATTAAAGGATCAATCTCTGACTCTTTAACTTTGATACGTGCTAAATTAGCAACTTTTTCCAAAGTAGATTTATCTAAAGACATAATTATAATTCCAATCTATAAAATAAATATTATATAATAAAAAAAACATTTTAGTAATTTTAAAAGATGGATTACCACTCTAAATGTCTTACGGCAAGAAACTTTATAAACAAATTGTATATAATATTACAGATTATATAAATTTAATTCCATCAAAAGGCAGCATTCTATGTCTAGATATAGGTGAAAAAACAATTGGACTTGCAAAATGTGATTTAAACAGAACAATATCGCAAAACTTAAGTACTATTTTTAGAACTAAATTTAGTAAAGACATAAAAATCTTAGATAACTTAATTATAAAAAATGAAATTACAAGTTTGGTAGTGGGTTTGCCTTTAGATATTAATGGAAATTTAAATAGAAAGTCTCAGTCAATTATACGAATTACTAAAGAAATTAATTCTAGTATTAAACTTCCAATATTACTTTGGGATGAGAGAAATTCAACAAAAGCAATGGAAAAATTTCTTATAAAAGAATTAAATTTATCAAGAAATAAAAGAAAAGAAATTATTGATTCCTCTGCTGCAAACTGGATATTAGAAGGTGTAATAAAATTATTAAAAAATAAAAATTGACATTTAGTTACCAAAACGGTAACTTGTTTAAGGTACAAAATGCACAATTTAGATAAATGGATAATTAATAATTCTCTTTCTAGGCAACTTTTTGCTAAAAAAATTAATATTTCTACTGCTACATTATCAAGGTATTTATCCGGTGATAGAATTCCAAAACAAGAAATTATGGAAAAAATTGTCAAAATTACTCGAGGTTCTATCTCTCCAGATGATTTTTACATAACTAAAAACAATAATATATTTATTAATAATTTTAAAAAAAAACACCTTTTAGGTATTGAAGGATTAAATAAAAATGAAATCTCATCAATATTAAACAGAGCTGATGACATTGTATCTAATAGCAAGATTAATTACTCAAAAGATCATATATATAGAGGTAAAACACTAGTTAATTTATTTTTTGAAGACTCTACCAGAACAAAAACATCTTTTGAACTTGCTGCCAAAAGATTAGGTCTAGATGTAATAAACATGCAAATAGAGACATCTTCAATTCGTAAAGGTGAAAGCTTATTAGATACTGCAATGACTTTAAATGCCATGCGACCGGATATTTTAGTTATTAGGCACGCATTAAGTGGCACACCTCATTTATTAGCTAATAAAGTAAAATGCTCTGTAATAAATGCAGGAGACGGAAAACACGAACATCCTACTCAAGCCTTGTTAGACGCACTAGCAATTAGAAAAAGGAAAAATAAAATTAAAGGTCTTAAAGTAGCTATTTGTGGAGATATTGCTCATAGTAGAGTTGCTCGGTCAAATATAAAACTCCTCATCACTATGGGAGCATCTGTAAATATTATAGCACCTTCTACTCTTTTACCAAGTGGTGATAATTTACTAGGCGCCAAATCTTATACAAATATGCAAAAAGGTCTAAGCGGGGCTGACATTGTTATGATCTTAAGATTACAGCTTGAAAGAATGCATGGTACATACATTCCTTCGGCTAAAGAATATTTTAAATTCTATGGACTAGATAGAAACAAACTAAGTTACGCAAAAGATGATGCCTTAGTGATGCATCCTGGACCCATTAACAGAGGTGTAGAAATAGATAGTGAATTAGCAGATGACATCAATAGAACTTTAATTTTAGAGCAAGTGGAATTGGGAGTAGCAATTAGAATGTCTGTAATAGAACATTTATTAAACAACTCAGAGCATAAAAATAATGTCTAAATTTAAAAATAATAAACTAGCATTTGTTAACGCCAGATTAATAGATCCAGGAAATAAAATTGATAATATTGGAATAGTATTAATTGAAAATAAAATTATAAAAAAGGTAATAACTAATGAAGGCAATAATCTTAATTTAAATGACTACCAAATTATTGACTGCAAAAAATATGTTTTATGCCCTGGATTAATTGACATATGTGCACATCTGAGAGAGCCAGGAGAAGAATATAAAGAAAATATTGAATCAGCTTCTAATGCTGCTTTAGCTGGAGGAATAACAAGCATTATTTGTATGCCAGATACAAATCCTGTTATTGATCAAATATCGGTTATAGAATTTATTGCTAGGAGAGCTCGCGAAACTAATGGTGTAAAAATTTATCCAGCTGCATCCATAACAAAAGGACTAAGTGGAGATAAACTAACTGAAATGGGGTTATTAAAAGAAGCTGGAGCTATACTGTTCACAGAAGGGAATAATGCTATTAGTAATACAAAGATAATGCAACAAGCTCTTAATTATGCAAAAAATTTTGATGCTTTAATAGTACAACATCCTCAAGATGCATTTTTGGCAAAAAATGGTGTAATGAATTCTGGTCCATTAGCTAGTAAACTAGGCCTACCGGGCATATCAAAAGTGGCTGAAATAATTCAAATAGAAAAAGATTTAAGGTTGCTAGAAAATACTGGTGGAAGGCTACATTTTATAAATATTACTACTAAAGAATCTGTTAATATTATTAATATAGCTCAAAAAAATGGATTAAATGTTACTTGCTCAACTTCTCCACACTATTTCTCTTTAAATGAAAATGCGGTAGATGAGTGGAAAACATTTGCTAAAGTAACACCTCCTTTGAGATCAGAAGAAGACAGAAAATATATATTTGACTCCATAATTAATAATAAAATTAACTTATTAACAAGCCATCATTCTCCACAAGACCAAGACAATAAAAGAGTACCATTTGAACAAGCTGAATTTGGAATTATTGGTTTAGAAACACTTCTTCCTCTTTGCTTAAAATTACATTTTGAGGGAAAAATGAAATTAATAGACGTTATAGATAAAATTACTTATCAACCTTCTAAAGTTTTAAATTTAAAATCTGGTATATTAAAAAAAGACTCCCCTGCAGATATTTGTATTTTTGACTTAAACCATAAATATAAATTAGATATAGATAACATGAAAAGTAAATCTAAAAATTCTCTTTTTGAAGACTATGAAGTTAAAGGAAAAGTAATGGCAACGATTATAGATGGTAGAATAGCATATAAATCTCCAAAAATGAAAATATGAAATAAATTTAATGATTAATAATTTTGTAACTTTAATTAATACTAGTTCTATATTATTTTTTTTAATTGTAACATTCATTGTGGGTTCTATTCCTTTTGGATTAATAATTACTAAATTGGCGGGTTACGGTGATATTAGAAAAATTGGTTCAGGAAACATTGGAGCTACAAATGTTTTAAGAACAGGTAATAAAATACTAGCCTTTTTAACCTTAATATTAGATATTTTAAAAAGTTTTTTATTATTGTTAATTTCTAAATACACATTTTCAACAATTCTAACTTTAGATCTCTTAAATAATTTGTATATTCTGGTATCCTTGGCATCTGTTCTTGGTCATATGTATAGTCCATTTCTTAGATTAAAAGGAGGGAAAGGCATTGCAACAAGCGCAGGGATATTACTATTTATGTCTTACCCGGTACTTATATTAACGGCCTCTGTATGGGTTTTAGTTGCTATTGCCTCAAAAAAGTCATCTCTAGGTGCACTTACATCAAGTTTATCTTCACTAATTTTTCTATGGTCTTTCCAGCAAATGGAGAAAGCAAACATAATAAACGATAAATTTATTATACATGATAATGAATTATATTTGTTTGCTATTATAATTGCATTAATTTGGGGAAAACACATTCCAAATATAATTAGATTATTAAATAAATCTGAATCAAATATTAGTTAAATTTTTAAAAAATAATTTGCCTTAAATGAAAAAGATAATTAAGTGTGAAAATATATTTAAATTAATTTAAGAGTTATTTTATGAATATAGTAATAGTTGAATCTCCTGCAAAAGCAAAAACTATTAACCAATATTTAGGTGAAAATTATCGTGTTCTTGCTTCAATTGGACATGTTAGAGATCTTAAAGAAAGAGGAAAAGGAGTTATTCCAGAGAATAACTTTTTTATGGATTATGAACTTAACAAAAATACAAAGGGTCTTAATGAAATAACTAAAGCTATCTCAAAAGGAGATAATTTATGGTTAGCTACTGACGCTGATAGAGAGGGAGAAGCTATTGCGTGGCATATTTACACATATTTGAATGAGAAAAAAAAATTAACTGATGTTGAAACAAAAAGAGTAGTTTTCTATGAAATTACTAAAGACGCAATTTTAAATGCTTTTAGTAATCCTAGAAGCTTAGATTCAAATATGATTGACTCTCAAAAGGTTAGAAGAGCTCTAGACTACCTTATGGGACACCAACTATCCAACTTACTTTGGAGAACACTTCCTCGAGCTAAATCTGCAGGAAGAGTTCAATCTGTTGCCCTAAAGTTAATTTGCGATAGAGAAATTGAAAGGGAAATTTTTAAACCCCAAGAATATTGGACTATAAAAGGTCTATTTAAAAATAATATAGATAATACATTTGAGGCTTTTTTATCAATAATTGATGGCAATAAAATTAAAAAATTTGATATTAATTCAAAATCCATTGCAGATTCTGCAATTAAAAAAATAAAGAATATTAATGAGTATATAATAAAATCTATAAAAAAAAGAAGGGTTAAGAATAATCCTACTCCTCCTTTTATAACTTCTACACTTCAACAAGAAGCTTCTAGAAAACTTGGCTTTGGAGCAAAGAACACTATGGGAATAGCTCAAAGTCTTTATCAAGGAATAGAAATTAATGGAGAAACAACAGGGCTCATAACTTATATGAGAACAGACTCATTAAATATTTCTACTTCAGCTATAAAAGAAACTAGAAAGTTAATAGTAAAAAATTATGGAAACAAATATCTACCAGAAAATCCAAAAATATATAAAAATAAATCATCTAATGCACAAGAAGCACATGAAGCTATAAGACCTACTGACATAAAAAGATTACCTAATGAAATAAATAAATTTTTAGATGAGAACCAAAAAAAATTGTATGAATTAATATGGAAAAGAACTATTGCATCTCAAATGCAAAGTGCCGAAATCGATCAAGTTACTATTAATATTGGATCAAATGAAACAAATTTAGAATTTAAGTCAACTGGATCTACTTTAGTTTTTGATGGATATAAAAAAGTTTATACAGAAGATAAAGATGATAATAATGAAGACGAAAACTTAAATAAAATTCCAAAATTGGAGGAAAATGAAAAAATAAATTTAAATGAAGTTACTCCTATGCAACACTTTACAGAACCACCTCCAAGATATACTGAAGCTTCACTTGTTAAAAAACTAGAAGATCTAGGTATTGGAAGGCCATCTACATACGCATCAATAGTCTCTGTTATTAAAGATAAAGGATATGTAAATTATGAAAAAAGAAGATTTGAACCCGAAACAAAAGGGCGAATAGTTACTGCGTTTTTAAATGGATATTTCAATAATTATATAGAAGAAAATTTTACTGCGAAACTAGAGCAGCAATTAGACGACGTGGCAAACGGTAAGATTAACTGGAAAAATACTCTTGAAGATTGGTGGCTACCCTTTAAACAAACAGTTGATAATGCTTCAGAACTAAGAGTAAGAGATGTAGAAAAAAAAATAGATGAAGATTTAGGTCCTCATTTCTTCCCTCAAACAGATGACGGATCAGACCCAAGAAAATGTCCAAAATGTTCAAATGGCACCTTAATTATAAGATATGGAAAAAGTGGAGGCTTCATTGGTTGTTCTAACCACCCTGAATGCGATCATACGGCAAAGCTAGTTGTAGGTAAAGGTAAGGTTTCCAGTAAAATAGAGCCTAAATTATTAGGTTATAATGAAAATAATATAGCTATTACATTAAGAATAGGTCCATATGGTCCCTATGTCCAATTAGGTGAAACACCTGAAACAAAAAATAAAAAAGAAAAGAAGCCTAAAAGAGCATCTATTCCTAAGAATATAGATATAGAATTCGTAACCTTAGAACAGGCTATATCAATGTTGTCATTACCTCGCGAAATAGGTCTACATCCAGTAACAGGAAAGATGATTACAGCTAATAATGGAAGATTTGGCCCTTATGTAAAACATGAAAATACATTTGCAAATATTAAAGGTGAAGAAGACGATGTATTCACTATTGGAATGAACAGAGCCATTGATTTAATTACAGAAAAAGAAAATAAACCTAAAAGAAAAAAATTTACAAGAAGAAGTAGTAAAAAGTAAATTAATTAAGAGAATTTGTTGACACATTCTTTAGTTTGGTTATTCTCTGCTCTAAATAAGGATTTAAAATGGCAAAACCTACCACAATAAAAATACGACTTAAAAGTACAGAATCAGGCTATTTTTATGTAACAAAAAAAAATAGTAGAACTATGACGGATAAAATGGAAGTTAAAAAGTACGATCCAATTGCACGTAAGCATGTTCTATTCAAAGAAGATAAAATAAAATAAATATTAGCTATTTTGAATATAAATTATAAAAATTTTCAAGTTGATAAGAATTTGCCATTACTTATATGTGATGCAGATGAAGTACTTTTTGAATTTATGCACAGTTTCGAAAGATATTTGAATGAAAATAATATGTATTTCACCTACAAATCTTTTAAACTAAGTGGAAATATTTATACAAAAGACAATAATGACATCATTGAAGAAAGCAGAATTCCCAATATAATTTCAGAATTTTTTAAAAGTTATACATCAAAAATGCCATTAATAATAGGCGCCAAAGAAACACTTAATACATTAAAAAAACATTTAAATATAATTATTCTATCTAACATACCAGAAGAATCCGCTAATGATAGAATTTGTTTATTAAAAAAAAATGATATGGATTTTAATTTTATAAGTAACAAAGGTCCAAAAGGAGAAATATGTAAAGAACTAGAAAAGCTAACTAATAATAAAGTATTTTTTATAGACGACTTACCTAATCAAATTAAATCAGTAAAATTAAATACTACAAAAATTACTACTATCCATTTTTTACAAAATAAAAAACTATTAGAAATAATTCCAAGAGTTAAATATTCCGACTTCAATGCAAAAAATTGGAATGAAATAAAAAAAATAATATTAAATAATATTTAACATACTTTTTGTTTAATTATATTGGATTTTAAAATTTTACCTACAATTTTATAATCCAGATAATCAAAAACTACCTGATGAACCATACCATCATTATCCATAATCAACTCTATTTCATATATTGGTTTTGAAGAAGTATCTTGATAATTAAATACGGCAGTCCTAACCTTTTTGTACAAAATTTCATTTATTGTAAGACTACTAGTAAAACTAGTTACATGATTGATTGATTCGTCATCTTCGCCGAAAAAAACATTAAAAGACTGAAAATTACTTTTATTTCTATATGTACTAATGTAATGCTGCATGGGAAATATAGTATCTTCAGGAATTGTTAATTCTTTAACATATGGCTTCAAAAAAATAACTTTATTTAAATTTTTATCTAAATTCGCCTCCCCTTCGTAATAAGAAACTTCTTCCCCATTAACAATTGTTTGTGAAATAAACTTAAAACTCTTAAAATCATATGATTCCCAAGATGAATTTCTAAACTCATTTCTTACTTGTAATCCATTTTTGTCAGTTATATCTAAAAAAGTATTTTGATTAACTACCCAACCGTCACATACTTCTTGAACTTTTAAATTCATTTTACCAACAGCATTATGAATTTTAGAATTGGACGTAATATTTTCTATATTTAAATCATATATTACTTCATGGCTTTTAATGAAGTTAAAATCTTTAATATCATTTGCATATAAAATATTATTTAATGATAATATAATAAATATATAGGTAATTAACTTATACAAAATAAAAACTCACTTATGCAAAATAAATAAAAACTAAAATAACAATATATATAGATATAAAGGAATCACAATGAATAAAATTGATATATTATTAAAAGAAAAAAATATTATTATACCTAATGCACCAACTCCTGCGGCAAACTACGTACCTTATGTAATAACTAACAATTTAATCTTTGTTGCAGGTCAAGGTCCATTTGAAAATGGCAAGATAAATTATACTGGAAAAGTTGGAGAAAGTATCGATATTGAAACAGCTATAAAAGTTGCAAGAATATGCGGTTTAAATATTTTAGGTGTTTTAAAATCTGCACTTAACGGAGATTTATCAAAAATAAAAAAATGTGTTAAATTAGGTATATTTGTTGCCTGCGTAGATTCATTTAAACAACAACCTGAAGTTGCTAATGGTGCTTCAGACTTAATGGTAGAAGTTTTTGGTGAAAGTGGTAAACATGCAAGATTTGCAGTGGGCACAAACTCTTTACCTAGGCATTTTCCTGTTGAAGTGGATGCAATATTTGAAATTTCTTAATATTTGAAATGTTTAATTTTAAAATTTATAATAAGATTTCATCAATAGATGCAAATCAATGGAATAAATGTGCCGGAAATAGTAATCCTTTCCTATCTTATATCTTTTTCAAAAACCTAGAAGATTCTAACTCAATTGGGGAAAATACTTCATGGGTTCCAAATTATATTTCCATAATACTAAAAAATGATATTGTTGCCTTTGTACCATTATTCATAAAATTAGATAGTCAAGGTGAATACGTCTTTGACCACTCATGGGCTAATGCGTTTTATAATGCAGGTGGAAATTATTATCCTAAAATACAATCATCTGTACCTTTTACTCCTGTATCTGGAAACAGAATTCTAATTAAAGAAGGTTTAGACAAAAAGTTGACTAAAAAAATTATAATTAGCGCAGGTAATTATATTGAAAAACTAGTAGATAAAAATAATTTTTCTTCTGCACATATAACATTTTGTACTTTTGAAGAACAATCAAGTTTATCACAACTAAACTTTTTACCACGAATAGGTGAACAATATCATTGGCAGAATAATAATTATAAAACATTTAATCATTTTCTAGACAGTTTAAGTTCTAGAAAAAGAAAAGCTATTAACAAAGAAAGGAACTTTATTAAAAATTCTAAAGTTAATATTTTATCAAAAACTGGCGAACAAATATCCGATCTAGATTTAGAAAATATGTATAATTTTTATATTGATACTTCAAATAAAAAATGGGGCAGAGCTTATCTAAATAAAGAGTTTTTTAAATTGTTAAATGATAATTTTAGAAACAAAATATTATTAATTTTTGCCGAGCAATCTTCTAATATTATTGCAGGAGCAATGCATATTATTGGCAAGGATACATTATACGGAAGATATTGGGGATGCATCAATGAAATTAAGTATTTACATTTTGAGCTTTGTTACTATCAAGCAATTGAATGGGCAATAAAGCATAAAATGTAAATACTTAATTTCATTGATGCATCCCCAATATCTTCCGTATAATGTATC
>PAYS01000041.1 GCA_002715265.1 Candidatus Pelagibacterales bacterium | reverse complement strand
ATTGTTTTTTGATTACTATTGTATTTTTATAACCTTTTATTACATCATAATATATATTAGGCACACTCTTAGTAAATTGATGATAAAAATGTCTTAATTTTAATGTTTCACAAGCTACAGGATCTTTTTCTATAGATAAAATGACCTTAAACCCTGCTTTAGAAAAACCTTCTCCTAATCCTCCAGGTCCTGCAAATAGATCTATTACTGCTATGTTATGTTTCATGAATTATTTTTTAACCCTAACTAGTTTTTTTGACATAATATATTAATAGAATTTTATTATAGCTTAATAATATTTGTTATAACTAGTATAATATCTCTTTAACATCTCTTTTAAAATAAGCATTGGTTATCTTATACTTCTGATAAAAAGAATAAGTTTTTAGAGGTAATGATAAATAAATATTAATATAAAGTAATGCACATACGGCAGGTAGTGCCACTATAAACCATACAATAGCTCCCATAAATACGTTTATAGGAAAATCACTAAATGGATTAGGTAGTACTGCAACGATTTCCATAGTTAATAAGAATATATATATACATGTAATTGGTAGAATTATATATCTCAGTATTATAGATTTAAGCATAGCTAAGTATACATCATATTATTTATTTTTATCTATTTGTTGACTAATTTGTGGGCTAAGATTTTACAAAATTGTAAAACCCTTATATATAAAGGGGTATGAGCGGCAATGCTACAGAGGGTGTGTCCGCCATTATTTATCATCGTTGTTTCATGTAATTTAAAAATTTTTTATAAAAACTCTAGACTTTACACATACTATAATATTAATTTCATTGTTTAGATTTAGTAATTAATTATATGAGGAAAATATGAATAGACCTATCGTAAAATCAGTTGAGGTGAAAGCGGCAAATCTTCCATTAAGGCGTCCTGTAGTAGGAAAAGTTGGACGATTTGATAATTGGGCAGTATTGATAACAGAAATTACTTGTAATGACGGAACTGTAGGAAAAGGATATATAGGACCATATCTAGCTAATTATATGCCTTCAATTGCTTTAACTATAAAAGAATTGTTTTCAAATTTTGTAGGTAAAGAACTTGCTCCCTATCAATTTTATAATGAGATTATGAATTCTACTAGTTTAATGGGAAGGTCTGGAATTGCGACATATGCTTTAGCAGCATTGGATATTTCATTTTGGGACGCCAGTGCTAAAATAGCTAATCAACCATTATGTGAGCATTTAGGAGGTTCAATTGCGCCTGTAAAGGCATATAATTCGTGTGGTCTATGGTTGGATGGAAATGAATCTTTATATGATGAAGCTAAACAGCTTATGGAAAGAGGGGATTTTGATGTACTAAAAATTAGATTAGGAAGAGATAAACTCGAAGATGATTTTAAAGCTATTGAATATGTAAAAAAAGCACTAGGAAATGAAAATTTATTACTTTGTGATTTTAACCAGGGTTATAGTTTACCAGATGCTATACATTTATTAAATAATTTAGATGATAAAGGATTATATTGGTTTGAAGAACCCATAGATTTTTATAATTATGATGGTTATAAAGAATTAAGAAATAGGATGAAAACTCCTATTATACTAGGAGAAAACTTCCATGGGCCAGATGAAGCATTTCGTGCAATGGAAGAAAAAATTGCTGATTTTATTATGCCAGATTTAATGAGGATCTGCGGAATTAGTGGATGGATGCAGACAGCTTCTATTGCGGCTGCTTATAGAATTAAAATGTCATCGCACTTATTTCCAGAAGTTTCTTCACAATTAATGAGAGTAACTCCCACGGCAGATTTTTGTGAATGGACAGATTGGTCTGAACCAATGCTCGTAGAACCTTTCAAGGTAAAAGGAGGCAATGTAATTATCCCTGATGTTCCTGGATCTGGAGTAGATTTTAAATATGATGTTTTAGAAAAATATAAAGTACAAGTTTAAAGAAGGTTTAATTGATATAAATGGTATAGTTGTTTGCTATACTTATTTGTATAATCAACCCAGTAATGCAGTTATTTGCATAGGATGCTCGGACCAGTATAGAAAAATGTTGAATTATAAACAATAATAGTATGTTTAAACACAATAATTACAGAATTGATTACGCTTAAATTTAGACTAAATTTCCATATATATTTTTTGTAAATAAAAAATTAATATTAACTCTTAATTTTTATAATGGAGAGATTGATGGTAAAATTAGTTTTAACTTTTATAATTTTTGTAATGTTTTCTGGTTCATTATTTGCTGATGGTCATGGAATTCCAAAATCTGGAACAATAAATTGGGTTACTGGATGGTATTTTGATTTGCCTCCTACCCAACCGCAGGCAGACGGTTATTCTATTTCATCTGGAAATGCTATAGGAGCAACTTTTAATGTAAATGGTTCAGGTCTATTACATGAAGGAAGAGCCTTGTGTTCGGCAGTTGCAATAGTCGGTCCAGATGTGGGCGCATCAAATAAAGGTAATTGCTATTTTGGGGATAGGGATGGTGATAGAATTTATACTTCCTTCACTGGTGATTTATCAAAAGCTGGAGGCATAAATACGATTATTGCAGGCACTGGAAAATATAAAGGTATCACAGGGAGTGGACCTTGGGAGTGTGAATTTCCTGGTGAAGCAGATAATGGTGCCTTTAATTGTCGCCAAAGTTTAACTTATGAAATTAAATAATTATAAATTGATATAAAAATATAGACCCTTAATTTACAAGGGTCTTTTTCTATTTAAAAATATTAATAATTTTGCTATTTTTAAATTATGACAAAATATGTAGACGAAGATTTAGATATGCAAAATTATTTAAAAGCAGGTGAAAAACGTGCTTCAAATTTAGATAATCGTGGTCCAATTAAATTTGATGTAAATGGAAACCTTACTCAGGAAATTTTAGATTCATATGATAAATATGGATTTTATATATTTGAAAAGGTTTTTACCACAGAAGAACTAAATGATTGGGAAGTAGACTATTTAGATATATTAGAACGTTTTCCTATAAGAAGAAATGCAAAAATAGATAAGAAGGGCAGGCCTGCAATAGCGGTGGACTGCAAGGCAAATATTTTATATTGGTCTAAACCTTTAGCGGATCCATTTGGAGGAACCACCCTTGCAAATGGAAGACATCCGGTAAAAATGATTGAACCCGTTCCCAATGACGATGACCCAGATGAGATAATATACTTAACTCAGGGTTTCCTTCAGTTTTCTGATACTTTTTTAAGGGCTTATGCACACCCATTATTGTTAAAAGTAGCTGAGAATATAAATGGTGAAGATTTTGTTCCATTTACAGAAGGGTATTTTATAAAAGATCCAGGATTAGGGGCATCTGTCGCATGGCATCAAGATGGAACAACACACTGGAATAATCCAAATTGGGATCAGTATACACACGGCTTTAATTTTATGGCACAGTTATACAAAAGTACGCCAGGTAATGGCGTGTGGGTAGTTCCAGGAACGCATAAATTAGGAAAAGTTGATATAAAAAAAAGGGTTAAAGAAGCTGGAACAACAAAGTTACCTGATGCTGTACCAATAGTGTGTGGACCAGGTGATGTGGCAATTACTAATAGACAAGTTCTTCATGGTTCATTTGCAAATACTAGCAAAGATAGAAGAGTTACAGTGAACTTTGGTTTTCATAAAAGATCTTCAGTTTTAAATGTTTTAGGAGGAGGGTTGCATGGAAAACCCAAAGTTTATGATGAAGAGCATATATATAAAAGATCTAGATTAATCCAGTATGCTATTAGCGCAAGAAGTCAAAAATATCCTAATGAGGTCCCATATATATACAAACCTTTACACAAAGAGAAAGAAAAGTATGTTTGGGGTGATAAAGCCAGAGAAGATATTAAAGATTATAGTTTATTAGATATGAGTATATAAAATTAAAGTAACGAGTTTATACTTTTTTCAACTTCTTTTATAGGTATCAGGTCAGGATTTATTCCTCCCCATTTTTTTGAATCAATAATTATTAATTTTTCTGCATTAGGAGCATATTTTACCGGGTTATGTTTGCTAAAAAGTGAGATTAATTTAGTGCCTCCTACTGCTAACATATGACCAGTACCAGAATCATTAGCCACAGCAATATGTATTTGTTTCGCTAACGATATTGCTAATAAAGGACCTTTAATTCCACTATTTACTGCTATGTCTGTCCATTCAGGAAATAAAGCTGTAGGAATTTCTTTTTTAATTTTTAATAATAAGTTTTTCTCTTTAGGACCTAAAAAAAATACTGGAACTCTATTATTTTTAATTTGAATTTTTGCTAATTTTATAAATTTTTCCAATGGCCATTTCTTTGAATCATCTCCAGCGCCAGGAGAAAAACCTATATATATTGGACCCTTAGGTAAAATTAATTTTGCTAAATCATAATATTTTTTTTCTATGTTTAATTTATATTTAAATTCATGTGATGACATTTGTTTGTTAGTAAGTAATTCAATAAATATTTCTAATCTCTTATTTAAAGATGAGTTTTTAATTGAAAAATTATTAGGCTTTATATCTGAAAAATACCAATTTGCTGTAGATGATAGAAATACGTTATGTCTAATTTTTTTTACGCATAATGTTGGTAATACAACAGTTTGAGTATCAATTACTACATCATAGTATTTGTTATACAATGGTGATTTTAGAAATAATTCCTTAAACGGCTGTGCTCCAACTTTTTTATTATCTATTATTTTGTCTATAAAAGGCTTTGTAATAGGTTTCAATGATTTAGAAAATTGGGTATCACCCTGTCCCGCCAACCAAGTAATTTTTGAATTTGGAAAGGAATCTCTTAGGTTTTGTATGAATTTTATTTTATAAAGGGCATCTCCTATTGCCTCTCCACCAGAATATATTAAGATACTGTTATAGTTTTTTTTCATATATTATTACCTTTTTATATATGATTATATTATACAATTAATAAATATTCTTTAATTTGTTAATTAATTATTTAAGAGGAAATAAAAAAATGAAAGATGAAATTTTAGTTCCAGTATCACCAGGGGAAGTTATTGATAAAATAACCATTCTTGAGATTAAAAAACAATTTATTAAAGATGAATTAAAATTAAAAAATATTTCTCATGAATATTCTTTATTAATGAATATATTTAACTTAAATTTTAAAAGCATAGAGGGTATTGAAGACCTAAAAATTAGACTTAAGAAGATTAATTTAGATTTGTGGAATATTGAAGACGATATCAGAGATTGTGAGCGTGATAAAATTTTTGATGAAAATTTTATTAAGTTAGCTCGGTCGGTATATATAACAAATGATCAAAGATCAAAAGTAAAAATGGAGATTAATTTATTACTAAATTCAGACCTAATAGAAGAAAAGTCCTACAAGGATTATTAAGATATAAATGAACATTAAATCAAAATTAATTGATGGAATTGGCCTATGGTCTGAAGTTCTAACCAAAAATAATTATAATGGAAAACCTGCTTTATTTATTGATAGAGATGGCACTTTTATTGAAGATAAGGGTTATTTAAGTAATCCAAAAAATATTCAACTTATAGAATTATCTTGTTCCTTTATTAAAAAGTGTAATGATAATTTAATTCCAGTTATTGTAGTAACAAATCAGTCTGGAATTGGAAGAGGGTATTATTCATGGAAAGAATTTTATGAGGTTGAAATTACTATTAGAAAAAAATTAAAACAACATAATATATATTTAGATATGGTATGCGCGTGTGCTTATCATTCAGAAGGGTTAACTAAGTATCAGAAAGATAATAATTTATGGCGTAAACCTGATACGGGTATGATTAAAGAAGCAGAAAAAAAACTTAATATTGATTTGTCGCGGTCATGGATAGTAGGTGATAAATTGACAGACATAGATGCAGGTTACAATGCAAATTTAAAAGGTGGTATTTATTTAAATATTAAAAATATTGATTACAAGAATTATACTAAGTTTAATATTGTACAACAATCTGATTTATCACAATTGGATTGGTTAATAGATGAATTAATGAGTTAAAGATTTTTTGAAAATTTTTGGATCAATATTTGACCCAGATAATACTGCAACAGTAGTTGAGTTTTTTAAATCAATTTTTTTATTTAATATAGCTGCTAGACCTACAGCACCACCTGGTTCAACAACAATTCCTAAATTATTATAAGCATATCTTATTGCTTCTAGTACCTGTTTTTCATTTACTGATACACCTTTTTTAATTAGAAACTTATTTATGTTAAAAGTAATCATTCCAGGTTTATTTGATAATAATGAATCACATATTGATTTATTATTAGATTTATTTTTTACAATTTTATTTAATTTCAAGGATCTAGCATAATCATCAAATTTCTTAGGTTCTACAGAAAAAATATTACAATCGTTAAAATTTTCTTTAATAGCAATAGCACTTCCTGATATTAATCCTCCTCCTCCAGTGGGCACTAATATGTTATCAGGAATTAATTTAAATGCCTTCATTTGTTTTACTATTTCTAATCCTACTGTTCCTTGTCCTGCAATAGTAAGTTTATGGTCATAGGGAGGAATAATTTTAAGTTGTTCTTTTTTCGCAATTTCATAACCAATTTCTTCTCTATTTTGATTATTTCTGTCATAAAAAATTATTTTGGATCCTCTTGATCTTGTTCCTAAAATTTTTACTTGAGGAGCATCCTTAGGCATTATAATTGTAGATTTAATGCTAAATATTGAGGCAGCTTCCGCAACTCCCTGAGCATGATTTCCAGAAGACCAGGCTAAGACTCCATTTTTACTTATTTTAGATTTAGAATTTAGAATATTATTTAGTGCTCCTCTAATTTTAAATGAGCCGGTTCTTTGAATATTTTCTAACTTAAAGTAGATATTTGCTTTGTATTTTTTACTAAGCATAAAATCATATATTAGAGGGGTTTCAATAACGTTACTAGATATAACCTTTTTAGCATGCAATATGTCAGAGTATTTAACTGTATCAAATTTAACCATTATTTATTATTTCATTTATTGATTTAAGGCTATTAATTCTATTATTTAATATAACTTTTTGATAAATTACGTAATTTTCTATAACTCTTTGTACATAGTTTCTAGTTTCTGAAAATGGTATTGATTCTATCCAATTAATATAACTTATTTCTTCATTTCTAGGGTCTCCATAAATTTTTAGCCATTTTCTTACATTTGCTGGGCCTGCATTATAACCGGCTATAGATAAAATTATAGAATTATCAAATTCTTGATATAATTGAGAAAAATATTTACTTCCGATTTTAATATTATATTCTGCATCACTTAAAATCTTGTCTTTATCATATTTAATATTTAGAGATTTTGCAGTTATTTTTGCAGTAAATGGCATAATTTGCATTAAACCTCTAGCGCCAGCTCTACTAATTGCACCAGTATAAAATTCACTTTCTTGTTTAATAATTGCAAATATAAGTGCTGTATCAATATATTGAGTAGCTTCATTTATTTTTATATTGTTTGGATAAGGAAATAAACAATTTTGGAATTTAATATTAAGCCTAACTGCTTTTTTACAGGCTTTTACTAGTAAATCAGGTCTCTTTTCTTCTTCAAAAATTTTTAAAATATTTATAATATCTTGTTCAGAAATATTTTGCTGAAATAAACCATTAATAAATTTAGCACTATATTTTTTTTCATTTGCTCTAGCTAAAAGTCTTAACGAATAAAATATAGATTCATTTTTTTCATATATAATGTTTTTAGACTGTAAATTAATAAAATTAATCGAACCTTCTTTTTTTATAGCTTGCTCAGCCAAAAGACCATAATAGGTAGAGTTATGTACCGCAGCTTTTTCAAAATATTCATTTGCTAAAGCATTATTATCTAGTTCTTTTTCTGTAATAGCTAGCCAGTAGTTTGCTCTAGCAACAGAAATTGGCATATTTACAATTTTTTCAAGATTACTAAAATGTTTTTGTGCTTCTTTTGGTTTGGATAAATGTGTTAAGGCAATCCAACCTAGTAACCATTCTGCTCTGCTTAAATTATATGTATTAGTTTGTTTATGATTTGAAAGTAAGTTATACGCTTCTAAATATTTTTTTTCTTTCAGCAGTTTTCTAGTGTGAATAATAATTTCAGTCCACCACTTTTCTTTATATTTTAACTTTTCGTTTTTACCTAAATAATTAGATAGCATATCAAGCGAACTACTAAGTTTTGCATGCCTTCTCCACTTTACTCTTTCATATGTTAATCCCTCATCATTTATTAAGTATTCAGGAACTTTTTTTATGGCAGCATCTACACCATATTCTTTTCTTGAAAGTTTAATTCTAGCTTTATATAAATTCGAGTAGTCTGAATTTATTTCTTTTAATTGTCTGTATGCTGAAGACCATTTTTTATTCCAAATAAGGTAGTCTAATCGTTTATATTTTATATTATTATCAAATAAGTTTTTATAATTACTCATTATAAATTTTTCATCATTTTTTGAAAAACTATTATTTATCCAGTTGTTTATAATAATTTGCTTCATGTCTATAGATTTAAAATTATAGTTTGCTAATTTTATATTACCTAATGCAGAAACAGGTTTATTTTCATTTATAAATTGATAATGACTAATGTTGTTAGACTCCCAACCAATTTTTTTTTCAATTAATACTTTAATAAGATTTGCTTTTGGCCAATCTTCAAATTTTTCATACATTTTAATAAGTTCTTCAATTTCAATTTCATTTTCAGAAAAAATATAAATCCAATTGATTAAATTGATTAAATCAACTGAATTGTTTTTATTAGCGATTTGTATTGCTTTGTTTAATTTATTTTTTTCAACTAGATTAATAATTTCCTTTAAATCACTGGTATCTATATTGTTGCTATTGTTTTGGGCAAATAAAATTTTTGTCTGTAGTGTAAATATAATTAAAATTATGCTAGTAATTATTTTAGATTTTTTATAAATAGTTTTTAAAGTTTTATACATGCAGATAGTATAAATATTTTTTAATTGAATGCTAATAACTTATTTGGATAAAATAATGATTGCAAATTATCAGGGCTCATTCGTTGCATTAATAACTCCTTTTTTAAATAATGAAATAGATGAGGACAAATTTCAAAAATTTATAGATTGGCAAATTTCAGAAGGTACTAATGGTTTAGTTCCTTGTGGTACTACTGGGGAATCACCTACACTTACTCATGAGGAGCATAAGAGAGTAATAGATTTAACTATAGAAGTGGCTAATAATAGGGTTCCTGTTATGGCAGGAACTGGTTCAAATTCTACTGAAGAGGCAATAAGCCTTACCAGATATGCGAAAAGGGCTGGTGCAGATTCAGCATTAATAGTTATGCCGTATTATAATAAACCAACTCAAGAAGGAATGTATGAACATTTTAAAGCAATAAATGACTCGGTGGATTTGCCTATATTCATATATAATATCCCTGGTAGGTCTGTGGTAGATATGTCTATAGATACTATGTCTAAATTGTCTAGATTAACTAATATTATAGGAACTAAAGATGCAAGTAATGATTTAGTCAGACCAACTTTATTAAGAAACGAATTACAAGGAAGAGAGTTTATACAGTTTTCTGGGGAAGACCCTTCAGTGCTTCCTTTTATGGCTGCTGGAGGAGACGGTATAATATCAGTTACAGCAAATATAGCTCCAAGTTTGATGTCTAGATTTTTTACTTTATGGAAGGCAAACAAAATTAATGAAGCAAGATCTCTTCAGGAAAGTTTAATGGGCCTTCATTCCTCTTTGTTCGTTGAGACTAGCCCTGCTCCCGTTAAATATGCAGCCTCATTATTGGGATTATGTGAGGAGAATATTAGATTGCCTTTAGTTAAAGTCTCAGAAAGTACGAGAAATCTTGTAAAATCGGCCATGATAAATTTGCAGCTGATTAGTAAAAATTAGTGATGGCTCCAACTATTATAAATAGAAGAGTTAATAGAGAATATGAAATCTTAGAAAAATATGAAGCTGGTATTCAATTAACTGGTTCTGAAATCAAATCTCTTAGAATTGGAAAAGCTAATATAGGGGATTCTTACGCGGATCCTAGAGATGAAGAATTATGGTTAATAAATTGTCATATTTCAGAGTATACTCATTCTAGTAATCAAAAAGATTTTTCTCCTTTAAGGCCTCGTAAACTATTATTACATAAAAAAGAAATAAGAAAATTAAGTGGAAGCGTTCAAAAAAAAGGACTTAGTATAGTTGTTTTAAAAATTTATTTTAACAACAAAGGTTTTGCTAAGGTTGAATTAGGTCTTGGAAGAGGTAAAAAAGATCATGATAAAAGGGCTTATGAAAAACAAAAAGATTGGCAAAGGGAGAAATTAAGGCTTTTAAGAAATAAAGACTAATTGATCTGATATAAATTTAATATCGTAGGTTGTATATGTTGAGATTTAAACACTTATTTTATATTTTTTTTATTGTTTTGGGTTTTATTTCTAAGGCTAATGGTGAGAAATTAAATTTAAACGAAATTGTATTCGAAGATATAAATGGTGATGTATTTTCTTTAAAAGATGTAAATAGTAAATTAATACTAATAGTTAATACGGCTAGTTTTTGTGGTTTTACAAAACAATATGCACATTTGCAGTCATTAAACGAAAAATATGACTTGGATCAATTATTAATAATAGCTATACCTTCTAATGATTTTGGTAATCAAGAACCGGGTTCTAATAAGGAAATTAAAGATTTTTGTGAGGGTACTTATGGTATAGGCTTTCCGATTATGGCAAAGCAAAGCGTAGTTGGTAAAAACAAACACCATTTTTATAATCTGATAGAACAAAAATATGGGACTAAGTTTCTTCCTAAATGGAATTTTCATAAATACTTAATTAAAAATGATGGTACTCTTATTAAATCTTATTCTAGTCTTGTTTCACCATTATCAAAGAAATTGGTAAATGAAATTAACGCTAATTTATAGAACCAAAATTTATTACAATTTTTTTTATTACATTATCAAACATCTGTTCTGTTAACCTTTTAGTTTGCGTGTTATATTTAGAACAGTGGTAACTATTGATTAGTTTAATATTGTTATTTAATTTATGAATGCTTCCATGATTAAATTTAAATTTGTTTAAGGTTAGTTTATAACTTTTAAGAATTTCTTCATGAGCGATTCTCCCTAAAGATAAAATTATTTTTAAATTCTTCATATTTTTAATCTCTGAAACTAAAAATTTTCTACATTCTTTTTTTTCGTCAGCATTAGGTTTATTTTGAGGAGGTGCACATCTAACGCTATTTGTTATTCTGACATTTTTTAATATTAAATTATCATTTTTAATAGATAGGTATTTTCCTTTAGCTAAACCAAATTTTATTAATGTGTTATATAATAAATCTCCTGCATAGTCTCCTGTAAATGGCCTTCCTGTTTTATTAGCACCTTTTAAACCTGGTGCAAGACCAACAATTAATATTTCTGAATTTATACTTCCAAAAGAATCAACGGCTCCATTATACCAGTTAGGATTATTATCAATATTATTTTTTCTATACAGAAATAATCTAGGGCAAAGGTTGCAGTCCTTATTAGGATAAATATTGTTTTTATTTGTATTCATGACTACAAACTCTTCAAAAAATATACTAGTTTTAGTATATATATAATTATATCAACAAGAACAATTATATGAATAATAACAAGAAAATATTTATTGGGGTAGGTTCAAATTTAAGAGGGCATATGAGTTCCCCAAATAAAAATATTGATTTAGTTCTTTATTACCTAAATTATAGTGGTTTGAGAGTTATTAGAAAATCAAGTATCTACAAGAGCAAACCTATGCCGTCTGGTTTAGGTCCCTCTTATTATAATAGAGTTATACAAATTGAATCTACTTATTCAGCGTTTAAAATTTTATCAATTTTACAAAATATTGAAAATATTTTTGGTCGTAAAAGAACAAAATATAGGAATATACCAAGAATAATGGATTTAGATATTATAGATTGTAGAAAAGAGTTGATAAATCATAGATTGCTATCGCTTCCTCATCCTAAAATTAATGAAAGAGATTTTGTTTTAAAGCCTCTTTGTGAAATTGAACCTAATTGGGTTCATCCTAGAAATAATAAAAATATAAAAAGTTTGTTGGTAAAAATTAATAGATATAGTATTAATAAGGCTATAAAAGTAAATAAATAATAGTTTACAAATATTAATAATAAGCTATACAGGCTTTTAAAAATTATAGGTTAAAAAATGGCAAGAATTACAGTAGAAGATTGTATTGAAAAAGTTCAAAATAGATTTGATTTGATAGTATTATCTGCTCATAGAGCAAGAGAAATATCAGCAGGAGATGAACTTACCGTGCCTAGAGATAATGATAAGAACCCAGTTGTTTCTTTGAGAGAAATAGCTGAGGAAAGTATTTCTTCTGATAATTTAAGGGAGGGCTTAATAAGCTCAATGCAGACTCAAATAATAGATGATGAAGTATCAGACCATGAAGAAGATAATAATGAAGAAACTAAAGAAGATAGTCCTAAAACGGAGTTAGAAAATAATTTAGCTAAGTTTAATATTCAAGTTCAAGATAGGTATGAAGATATATAAATATTATATTGGTATTAATATATGGAGTTAACTAAACTCGATACAGATTTTTCAAAAAATAATAAGGCACCATATAGTATTATTCATAAATTATCATTATATGATCCAAGACTCAAAAAAGACGTTTTATCAAATGCCATTGATTTTTCTAGAGAAAGACATAAAGAACAAAAAAGAGATTCAGGAGATCCATATTTTTTCCATCCTTTAGCAGTAGCTAATATTTTAGTTGATTTTAAGTTAGATTGGATTTGTGTAACTGCTGCTTTGTTACATGATACTGTTGAAGATGGCGTAGCTACTCGAGCAGAGATTAGAAAATTATTCGGAGCGGAAATAGCTAGGGTAGTTGATGGCGTTACTAAATTATCAAAAATTGAATTACCACAAATTGAGTTAAGAGAAGCTGAAAATTTTCGTAGGTTTTTATTAGCTATGTCAAAAGATATCAGAGTTTTGTTAGTAAAATTAGCAGATAGATTGCATAATATGAGAACAATTAAATATATAGACTCTAAACAAAGAAAGATAAGAATTGCTCAAGAAACTCTAGATATATTTGCTCCTTTGGCTGCAAGAATAGGTATGCAACATATGAGAGAAGAGTTAGAAGATTTAGCATTTTCTCAAACTAATGCTTCTGTAAAATCCTCGTTAGATAAAAGAATAGACTTTTTAAGAAGTCAAGATAATCAATTAGTTAAAAAAATAATTAGAGAGATTAATTCAAAATTTAAAAGGGATAAAAATATTATTGAAATTCAAGGTAGAGAAAAAAGTATATATTCTATATGGAAAAAAATGAAAGATACTTCGGTTTCATTTGAAAATATTTCTGATATATATGCATTTAGAGTTATTTGTAAGGATGTTTCAGATTGTTATAGAGTATTAGGAGATATTCATAAAAAATGGCCAATGATTCCGGGTAAATTTAAAGACTATATATCTACTCCTAAGGCTAATGGCTATTCTTCAATACACACCTCTGTTATAGGTCCATATGGTAAATCAATAGAGATACAGATAAGAACTATAAAAATGCATGAATTAAATGAATTTGGTGTGGCTGCACATTGGAATTATAAATTGAAAGCTGCTAATCAATTAAAAAATGATAAGGTTAGCTTAAATTGGTTTAAAGAATTATCTGAGATTATTTCTAATTCTTTAGGAACAGATGAACTATTATCGCATACAAGAATGGAGCTTTATTCTGATCAAGTATTTTGTTTTACTCCTAAAGGTGATTTGATAAGGATGCCAAAAGGTTCAAGCGCCATTGATTTTGCATTTGCGGTGCATTCTAAAATCGGAGAGAAATGTGTAGGTACAAAAATTAACGGTAGAGCAGCACCATTGCAAACTATTTTATCAAATGGAGATCAAGTTGAGATTCTTAGATCAGAAGCTCAGTCGCCCCAAGTATCTTGGTTAAATTTTACAGTTACAGGAAAAGCAAGAACATACATAAATAAGTTCTTAAGAGATAATGATGAAAAAGAGTTTATGAAACTAGGTAGATCTATTATTGAAAATGAATTTATATCAAAAAATAAAATATTCAGTGATAAGTTAATTGACCCTGTTTTGAAAAGATTAAATTATAAAAGTAGAAGGTCATTATTTATTGCATTAGGAAAAGCCGAAATTACAAGTTCAGATGTAACTAATATTATTTTACCTAAAAGACCTAAATTAAATGAGTCAATATATACTTCAAGAAATAAAAATAATAAAAGTATTTCTTTAAAAGGATTGAAGCCAGGTATTGCAATTCACACCGCAGAATGTTGTTATCCATTATATGGTGAGAGGATAGTTGGGTTAATGACAGAGGGCAAAGGTGTTACTATTCATACGCTAGATTGTGTTACATTAGAAAGATATTCAGATAATCCAGAAATTTGGGTAGATGTTAGCTGGAGCCAGAAAACAAGAGAAAATAGTCTAGGAAGAATAATAGTAACTTTATTAAACAAAACTGGAAGTTTAAACACGTTAACTAATATAATTGCTGAATACGGAGGAAATATTACAAATTTATTAGTTACTTTAAGGTCTGAAGATTTTTTCAAATTATCTATAGACATTGAAGTAAATGATATTAATCATTTAAATGATATTATAATTGGTTTAAGAGCTAATATTGATATTTATGAGGTTAAAAGGGTTAAAGAAAATAATGAGTAGGAAAATAATATGACTGAGTTAAACCAAGATGAAGTGTTAGATATATATAAATCTATAGGAGCGCTTTTAGAAGGTCATTTTATTTTATCGTCAGGTTTACATAGTAAAATGTACTTACAATCAGCTTTAGTTTTTTCAGATACAAAAATTGGAGAGAAATTATGCTCAAGTTTAGCCTATAAAGTTAAAAAAAATATAGATATTAATAAGATTGATTTGATTGTATCACCTGCTATGGGAGGAGTAATTGTCGGATATGAACTTTCAAGACATTTAGGGTTAAAAAATATTTTTGCAGAACGTAAAGATGGAGAGTTTTCTATACGGAGAGGTTTTGAAATAAAAAAAAATGATAAAATTTTAGTAGTTGAAGATATAGTTACTACGGGTAAATCTTCTTTAGAATGTTTTAAATGTATTGAAAAATTAGGAGGAAACATAGTTGCTGAGGCAGCTTTAATAAATAGAGGGGGAGATAAAGTTAATTTAGGAGTTCCATTAATAACCTTAGCTAATTTAAATATCCCAAATTTTCCTCCTGATAACTTACCAGAAGATTTGATTAATTTACCTGCAGTAAAACCTGGCAGTAGACCAGGGTTATAATGCTATTTAGATCAAGAAAAAAAGTAAATTTTATTGAGAAAATATATGCTTTTGTATGGCCTAAATCAGGATGGAATAGATTAATTAAATATATTTCATTAAGAATTAAAAGATTGCCTGGTAGCCCTCATAAAATTGCATTAGGTTTTTCTTTTGGAATAATGTCTGCTATGACACCATTTTTTGGTGTGCATTTTTTAATTGGTATTTTTTGTTCTTGGTTATTTGGCGGAAGTATAGCTGCCTCAATCATTGGAAATTTTATTGGTAATCCTTGGACCTTTCCATTTATTATTTTATTAAATTATAAAATTGGAAATTATATTTTTAATTCAGGCGAAGCTATACCTTTTAATATAGAAATTGTATACAATGAGTTTATTTTAATTTTATCATCTATGCTTTCTATATTGATTGATGGAAATGTTAATAATTTTTTAAATTCTTTAGAAGGGTTATACTTTTTACCAGCTATTTTATATGGTTCTTTATTTACATGTATTATATCTGCTGTAATATCATATATTTTTATTAAAAATATCGTAATTAATTACCAAAAGAGAAGATTTAAATTAACTATATTAAAGAAGTAAAGGAGTAAAATGCGTTTAGGCGTTAATATTGATCATGTGGCAACCATTAGAAATGCAAGAGGTGGTATACATCCTGATCCAATCCGTGCTGCAGAAATTGCTTGTTTGTCGGGCGCAGATGGTATTACTGCTCATTTGAGAGAAGATAGAAGACACATTTCTGATATAGATATAAAAAATATTAAAAATAATATTGATTTACCTTTAAATCTTGAAATGGCTCCTACATTAGAAATGTTAGATATAGCTCTTGAAGCTAAACCTGAAAGGGTTTGTTTAGTACCTGAAAAAAGACGTGAAATTACGACTGAGGGAGGATTAGAAATATCTAAAATAAGTAATGAAAAACTATTAGTCTTAGAAAAAATATTATTAGAATGTAAATCTAATGATATTGATGTTTCATTATTTATAGATCCAAGTTATGAACAAATTAATGCGGCAATAAAATTAGGAATAAACATAATAGAATTGCATACTGGTCTATATAGTAATCTAAAGAATAAAAACGAAGAGCTGAAAAGAATAGAGACCGCAGCAAAGTACGCTTATGAAAATAATATTGAAATACATGCAGGTCATGGTTTAAATTTTAATAATGTAAAAAGTATTGCAAATATATCTTTCATAAGTGAATTAAATATTGGTCATTTTTTAATTGGAGAAGCTATTTTTATGAGTTTAGAGGAGGCCATAAAAAAAATGAAAAAGATTATAAATTCTTAGTTATGATTATTGGAATTGGACAAGATATATGCGATGCAAATCGAATTGCTAAAACTATTGATAGATTTGGTGAAAGATTTAAGAATAGAATCTATACGAAGAACGAAATTAAAAAGTGTGAAAAAAGATTAAAATCTGAAGATTCATATGCAAGAAGATTTGCTGCAAAAGAAGCTTTATCTAAAGCTTTAGGGACTGGTTTTAGAAAAGGAGTATTTTATAAAGATATAGAAATAGTAAATTTACCATCTGGCAAGCCAACAATAAAATTATATGGGGGAGCATTAAAAATATTAAAAAGTATTTGTCCTTCTAATTCTTCACCTATAGTAGAAGTTAGTATTACTGATGATAAAAAATTAGCTATGGCTATTGTTATTATTTCTTCAAAAATTAAGGAGAAGTATTGAAGATGAGTATAAAAATATTTAACAAAAAAAATAATAATAAAAATTCTGCAAAAAAAAATTTTTGGTATGAAAATATAAAAACATTTATTATTGCAATTTTAATTGCACTAGTTATACGAAGCTTAGCTTTTGAACCTTTTAGTATTCCTTCTGGATCTATGAAGCCTACCTTGCTAGAAGGGGACTATTTATTCGTTTCTAAATATTCATTTGGATATAGTAAATATTCTTTCCCATTAAGTTTCCCAAATTTTAGTGGGAGGATATTTGGAAAATTTCCTGAAAGAGGAGATGTTGCAGTATTTAGATATACTAAAAATACAAAAATTGACTATATAAAAAGAATAATTGGACTTCCTGGCGACAAAGTACAAATTAAAAATGGCATGCTATATCTTAATGGTAAAGAAATTGAACGCACATCTAAGGGGACTTGGAGAGCAAGAGATAGATACAATATTTTTCATACATATGACAGATATGAGGAAATAATTTCTGATGATTTTATTTACAGTGTATTAGATTCTGAACCGAATGGTATGTTAGATAATACAGGAGTATATGAGGTTCCAGAAGGGCACTTTTTTGCAATGGGTGATAATAGAGACCAGTCCTCTGACAGTAGAATATTAAATAAGCTCGGCTATGTTCCTTATGAAAATTTAATTGGTAGAGCGCAATTAATTTTTTATTCAAGAGATAGGTCTACTCCTTTATGGAAAATATGGTTGTGGCCTTCATCTGTTAGACTAGAACGTATCTTTAAAAGAATTTAGTTTATGAAAAATATTCGAGAAATAGAAAATATTATTAAATATAAATTTAAAAATATTGAGTTATTAGATTCTGCATTAAAGCATACTAGTTTTGACAATAAAAAAAATAATGATTTTGAAAGATTAGAGTTTTTAGGTGATAGAGTGTTAGGATTAGTAATTACTGATATTTTATATGAAAATTATAAAAATGAATCTGAAGGAGATTTAGCTAAAAGACTGGCAGTTTTGGTTAGTGGAGATATTTTATTAAAAATTTCAAAAGATTTAAGAATACATAATTTTATCAAGGTAGGAGCAAAGGTAAATTTTAATGGTCATAATAATAAATCTATATTATCGGATGCTATGGAGGCATTAATAGGAGCTGTATTTTTAGATAGTAATTATAATATTGCTAGAGAATTTATTGTGAATATATGGCAAGATCATATTAAAAATTATAAAAAGCCACCAAAAGATTCAAAATCTATATTACAAGAATGGGCAGCATCTCATAATTATGATAATCCTATATACTTAGATTATAATAAGACTGGAGAAGATCACAATCCTAGTTTCAGTGTAAAGCTTAAATTGGATAAATTTCCAATAGTTTCTGGAAAAGGTAATTCAAAAAAAGATGCTGAAATGGACGCTGCTAAAAACATTATGAATTTAATAGAAGAAGAAAAATAATTTTAATGGATAGTAACCAAGATAAATGCGGCTTTGTTAATATAATTGGAGCTACAAATGTAGGAAAATCTACTTTGTTAAATAAGTTAGTAGGTCAAAAAATTTCAATAATGTCTAGAAAAGTTCAGACTACTCGAAATTCTTTAAAAGGAATTTTAACAATAGGAAATTCTCAAATAATTTTTATTGATACTCCAGGTATATTTAAACCGAACCGAAAGTTAGATAAAGCAATGATTAATAGTGCATGGAAAAGTATTGAGCATAGCGATATAACTTTATTAATACTAGAGGCAGTTAATACAATAAATAAAAATACAATAATAATATCTAATTATTTAAAGAAAAAAAAACCTTCAAATTTAATATGTATTATTAATAAAATTGATAAAGTTAATCATTCTTCTTTATTAAAAATAACATCAGTTGTAAAAGAACACTTTAATTGTAATGAATATTTTTATTTATCAGCTTTAAAAGGAAATGGTGTATTAGAATTAAAAAATTATTTAGTAAATAATATTCCCATTGGACCCTGGCATTATTCTAAAGATCAAATTACAGATATTCCATATAGATTTATTGCTTCAGAATTGGTTAGAGAAAAACTGATGGATAGATTGCATCAAGAAATACCATATGGATTAACAGTAGAGACTGAAGATTGGAATGAATTGGATGATGGATCTGTTAGAATAGATATATTAATCTTTGTTCATAAATTAGGACAAAAAAAAATATTAATTGGGACAAATGGATATAATTTAAAAGCTGTAGGAAGTATTGTAAGAAAAGAATTAGAACTTATGATGGATAAAAGAGTACATATTTTCTTGTATGTAAAAGTAAATCGCAATTGGGATAATTCGCCTGAATATTACAAATATTTAGGCTTAGATTTTAATGTGCAGTAATTATGAAATGGGATGATACAGGGTTAATATTATCTTCAAGAAGACATGGTGATAATAGTTTAATTTTAAGTGTTTTAACTTTGAAACATGGAAAACACTCAGGTTTTGTAAGACATAAAGTTACTAAAAAAAATAGTTTTATTTATGAAATAGGTAATGTTCTTGATTTAACTTGGACAGGTAGGTTAGAAGATCAATTAGGATATTATAGATGCGAGTTGATAAAGTCGTATTCTTATAACTTTTTTGATAATCCGCTAAATTTATTGGCACTAAATTCATTTTGCGAAATGCAGAATAACTTTTTACCAGAAAGAGAATCATACAAAAATTTGTATAGAGAAAGTATAAATTTTTTAAAAATAGTAAATTATAATAATTTTGATTGGTTGTGCGCTTATATTAGGTGGGAACTAAAATTTTTAGCTGAGCTTGGGTATGGTATTGATTTGACATCTTGTGCAGTTACGGGACAAAAGGAAGATTTGTCGTTTGTTTCTCCTAAAACTGGTAGGGCAATATCAGCAAGTGCTGCAGGAGTTTGGAAAAAAAGGTTACTTGCTTTACCAAGATTTTTAGTTAATTCAAATATTTCTAATATAGATAAAAATAGTATCATAGATGGTATAAATTTAACTAGTTTTTTTCTTAAAAAACATCTTTCTATGTTAGGATTAAAGTTGCCTGGATCTAGAGATAGGTTTATTAATGAGATACATAAAATTAATTTAGATTAAAATTTTTTCACGGGTTTAAATGGAAGATAAAAACAAACAAGTCATAAGAAATATTGCTTTTAATGATGCTCTTGGAGATAGGTATGTTTCTTATGCAATGTCAACGATAATGTCTAGATCTTTGCCTGACGTTAGAGATGGTTTAAAGCCAGTACATAGACGACTTCTCTATGCAATGTTAGAACTTAAAATGAATCCAGAAACAGGTTTTAAAAAATGCGCTAGAGTTGTTGGTGATGTCATTGGAAAATTTCATCCTCATGGTGATCAAGCTGTTTATGATGCAATGGTAAGATTGGCACAAGAATTTTCTGTACGTTACCCTTTAGTAGATGGTCAAGGTAATTTTGGAAGTATTGACGGGGATAGAGCTGCCGCGATGCGTTATACTGAAGCAAAACTGACTAATATTGCTTCTTTGATGCTAGATAATATAGATAAAGATACGGTTGATTTTGTTTCTACTTATGACGGGGAGTATATTGAACCATTAGTTTTACCTACATTATTTCCAAATTTACTAGCTAATGGAGCTTCAGGGATAGCTGTTGGAATGGCAACAAACATACCTTCACATAATATTATAGAAATATTAGATGCCCTTAAACATTTATTAAAAAGCCCTAATGCAAGTATTAATTCTTTATTAAAATATATAAAAGGCCCAGATTTACCAACAGGGGGCTGTATAATTGATACTTATGATGTAATAAAAAAATGTTATGAAACTGGCAAAGGTTCTTTTAGGTTAAGGTCGAAATGGAAAACTGAAAATAAGAGTCGTGGACAGTACGAAATCATTGTTTATGAAATACCTTGGAGTGTTACTAAAACTCGTGTAATTGAAAAACTTGAAGAGTTAGTATCTTCTAAAAAAGTAGCTAGTTTATTGGATGTCATTGATGAGTCTACTGATGAAATAAGAATAAAAATTATTCCAAGAACTAGAGATGTCAAGGCTGACCATTTAATGTATAAATTGTTTAGTTTAACGGACTTAGAGATTAAAATTAGCCTTAATATGAATGTTCTAGACTCTTCAAACTTTCCTAGAGTAATGAATATCAAAGAAGTTTTATTAGAGTTTATTTCTCATAGGCAAACAGTTTTAAAAAGGTTTAGTAAAAATAGATTAAAAGTAGCAACGAATAGAAAAGAGATACTTGATGGGTATTTGATTGTCTATGATAATTTAGATGAAATTATTGAAATTATTAGAAATGAAGATGACCCAAAATCCATAATAATGAAAAAATGGAAGTTGAATGAAAATCAAGCAGAATCAATTCTAAATTTACGTTTAAGGTTTTTAAAAAGATTAGAAGAAAATGCTATAATAGAAGAAAAGAAAAATATAGTGAATGAAATAACAAGTTTAAAAGAATTGTTAAATTCGGATGAAAAACAAAAAGCTAAAATTAATGAAGAAATAAAGACATTAAAAACATTTTTTATTAAAGATAATTCAATTTCAAATAGAAGAACTACTATTGATTTCAAACCTATAGAAAGTTTTGAATTAGAAGAAGATGAAATTATTTCTGAGCCTTGTACCATAGCCTTGTCCCAAAATAACTGGATACAAATTATTAAAGGTCATGAAAAAGATTCTTCATTAAAATATAAAGAAGGGGATGCAGAAAATTTTATTATAAAAGGAAACAATAATGACAAATTTTTACTATGTTCATCTTTAGGTAGAGTATTTACTATTAGTCCAATTAATTTATCAATAGCAAAAGGTTTTGGATCTCCTATTAGAATGTTTTTAGAGTTGGGTACTGAAGAAATTATTGTATCAATAATGAAATATAAAGATAATAAAAAGGTATTAATTTCATCATATCAAAATAAAGGTTTTATTATACCATCTATGAAAAATATATTAGGACTTACTAAATTAGGGAAACAAGTATTTTCATTAAACAAAGATGATAAAGTGCAAGTATTTAGGATTATAGAAGATTTTCATGATCACATAGCTGTTATTGGCGAGAACCATAAGTTATTAGTTTTTAATTTGAATGAATTGTCAGTTCAAACAAAAGGTAAAGGAACTATTTTACAAAAAGTCAAACAAGGTGGTTTGTCAGATGCTATTTCTTTTAATTTAAATGAAGGAATAGAATGCAGAATAAATAATACCCGTAAAACTTTTAAAGATATAAAATTATGGCTTGGAAAACGAGCTCAATCTGGTAGATTAGCTCCTAGAGGATTTCCAAGGTCAAATAAATTTAATTAAAAAGGAATACTTTGGGCAGAAAACGAGTTAGAAGTATTACGAGAGAGTAATGAAATAATGTTTCTTAAGAAATCGAATAACTGGTGTGCTATTATTATATTGGTCTCTTTCTTCCTTCCTTGGTGGAATATATTTCTTTCTATTTCTGGGTATGAAATTATTGGTTTTATGTCTAATACTGGCAGATTTGGAAACGCAATTAACAAGGAATATGATGCGAGTATACCTTTTTTCTATTATTTAATTTATATGTTCCCGTTATTATCCGTCATTATTTTATTTATGAATATTAGAGATATAGACACAAGAAATTTTTCTATATTTTCAGGAGTAATTTTTACTCTGTGGTTTATTTATTACTTTATTCAAGTAGCGCCTGATAGAGGTGCAGATATTTTTAAATTTTTGGGAATAGGAATGTATGCTTCTATTATAGCATCTTTAGGATTAATTTTAGGTGCGTTTATTGACCCATTAATAAAAAAACGAGAATCTAAAACTCTGACTGTGATAAATTTCCAAGAAATTGAAAAACTAATAAACAATTTAAACAAAATTGTAGGTAATACAGTTTGCTGGCTAACATTATTTATGGTTCTCGTAACTGTTCTAGTTGTTATTCTAAGGTATGGATTTAGTATAGGTTTTATTTGGATGCAGGAATCAGTAAGATTTATGTATGCAGCTGTTTTTCTATTATGTGGAGGTTTGACTTTATTAAATGATAAACATGTAAGAGTGGATGTTTTATATTTGCGTATGAATGACCGAAATAAAGCTATTGTTGAAGTATTTGGTAATATTTTCTTTTTAATTCCTGTTTGTTTTATTATTTTCTATTTTTCTTGGAATTATGTGATAAATTCATGGACTCAATTAGAAGGTTCAATAGAAGAAAGAGGTTTACATTTGGTTTTTATTATGAAGACATTTATATGGTGTTTTGCATTACTTGTTGGTCTACAAGGAATATCAAATATCGTTAAATCATTAAAAGTAATTATTAAATATAATGAAAGTGACAAATAATATGATTAGTCATGAATTAATTATATTATTTATGTTGATAAGTCTATTAGGAGCCTTAATGATAGGTTTTCCTGTGGCTTTTACTTTATCAGGTGTAGCCTTAATTTTTGGGGTAATTGGATCATCTATAAATTTATTCGATATGGCTTTCATTCAAGCTTTACCTAATAGAATTTATGGAATAATGACAAATGATTTATTAATAGCTGTTCCACTTTTTGTATTTATGGGTGTGATGTTAGAAAGATCTAAAATAGCTGAAGAGTTATTAGATACAATGGCACAATTACTGGGTAGTTTAAAAGGAGGCTTAAGTATTTCTGTAACAATAGTAGGAGCTTTATTGGCAGCATCTACAGGTATAGTAGGAGCTACTGTTGTGACTATGGGATTATTATCTCTTCCTACAATGTTAAAAAAGGGATATGCCGCATCAATATCTTGTGGAACTATATGTGCCGCAGGAACATTAGGACAAATAATACCTCCGTCAATTGTACTTATATTATTAGGCGATCAAATATCTGCTGCTTATCAGCAGGCACAATTAGCTAAAGGAAATTTTGCACCTGAAGCTGTTTCGGTAACTGATTTATTTATGGGAGCATTACTTCCTGGATTATGTTTAGTATTTTTATATATATTATGGCAAATAATATATGCGAATATATATCCTAAAAATATGCCAGCTATTCCTAAATCTGAAAGAGATATGGTAAATTTTGTGGAATTAAGAAACAGAGTTATAAAAGTATTAATTCCTCCACTATTTTTAATTTTTGCAGTTTTAGGTTCCATATTAGCGGGCTTAGCAACTCCAACAGAGTCAGCAGGAGTAGGAGCAATAGGTGCTATGATATTAGCTTACTCGCGAAAGCAATTAAATATTAAAATATTAAAAGAGGTTGCAGTATCTACGGCGCAAACCACTTCAATGGTATTTACTATTTTGATAGGTGCCGCCATGTTTAGTTTGGTTTTTAGAGGATTTGGTGGTGATGAGATAGTCGCAGACTATTTAATGAGTATTCAAGGAGGTGTAGTAACAGCAATAATTATAACTATGGTATTAATGTTCTTGCTAGGGTTCTTTTTAGATTTCATAGAAATTGTATATGTTGTATTGCCCATAATTGGTCCAGCTATACTTATGATGGATATTAATCCATTATGGTTTGCAGTTATGATTGCTGTAAATTTACAAACTTCATTTTTAACACCTCCGTTTGGTTTTTCATTATTTTACTTAAGGGGTGTTGCTCCTCCTAAAGTATTAACTACAGATATATACAGAGGAGCAGCTCCTTATGTATTTATTCAGTTATTAATGTTATTAATACTTGCTATATTTCCTGAATTAGCTACCTGGCTACCTAGCGTCTTATATAAATGATAAAATATATATTTATTATAATTTTTATATATAGTATTAAAATGTTATACGCTGAGCAAAAAGACTATGAAGCTGTATATGAACCTTTGAATTGTGTTGGTATAGCAATCGATTATGAAAAAATGTATATTGCCAATTGGAAGTTTTTTCCAACAGGAGGCAGTGGTTCTGAAATAGATATTAGATATAATAATATTAAGAGAGTTGGTAAAATAAGAACTACAGTATATGAATCAGGAAATTTGTATGGAAGAGGTAAGTGGATAGGAAGAACGAGTTCAAGAATTTACAATACATTAATTGAAATAAATTATGATCATGAGACTAAATATTTTGATTTAAAATCTCAATTTAATCCAGATCAATTTCGTATCAAGGGTAAATGTACATAAATCTTATTTATAGGTTTTTTCTGGAAGAATATTGATAGAAAGTAAACTTCAAAATAAAAACCCTTTAATTTTTTCATTTCCTCATAGCGGTTATGCATATAATAAATCATTTTTAAAATCTACAACATTGGATATAAATGAATTAAGAAAATCAGAAGATTTATATGTGGATGAAATGTTTTTAGAATCCTTAAATTTAGGGTATTCTTATTTAAAAGCTATGTTTCCAAGAGTGTTTGTTGATGTAAATAGGCATCCATTAGAACTTGACCCTAGTATGTTTTCATTTGTAATTAAAAAAAATAATTTTACTGATAAATCTAAAATAAATTATGGTATAGGTTTAATATCTAAATATTCTGTTTATGGAAACAAGATATATTATGATTTATTATCAAAAAGTGATTTAAGAAATCGATTATTACAATATTATTTTCCTTATCATAATACTTTAAAATATTTTATAAAAACTTTGCAAAAAACACATAAATCATTACTGATATTAGATTGTCATTCAATGCCATCAAATTCGGTAAAAAATAAAGATATTGATATAGTGCTTGGGAATAATATGGGTATTTCGATATCACAAAGTTTATTTTTAAATATTAAAAATATATTTATTGAACATGGTTTTAATATAAAGGTTAATAAGCCTTATTCAGGTGGCTTTATTACTAAATATTATGGTAACCCTAAAAATGGAATTAATGTTATTCAAATAGAGATTAATCGTAGTAAATATATAAATGAATATTCACTTGAAAAAAATATAGGAAATATGGATAGAATTTCATGTTTAATGCAAAGTATAGTTAAAGATATAAATAAAGTTATGCTAAAGATTTAAATTATATTAAAAACTTTACGTAAATTAATAACTAATAATATACCTCTAAAGAATAGAAATATCATAAAAGATGTCCATAAACCATAATTACCATAGTAAGGCACTAATAATAATATTAAAATTAAGTAGATAATGAAGCTCATAAATACTGAATTTCTCATAATTTTAGTTAAATTTGCTCCTATAAATACACCATCCATATGAAATGATAAAAAAGATATAATAGGAGAAAAAATTATAAAAATTATAAATTTATCTGCTTCATTTATAACTTCTTTTATTGGAGAAATAATATTAACAATATGGTTTCCAAATAATAATAATATTATTGATATTAATAATGCAGTTATAAATGATATTATACCACTAATAATTATTATATTTATTAAATTATTTTTTTTATGTTTTTCATAATTATTACCTACTAATACTTCTGCTGCTTGTGCAAAACCATCTAAGCCATATGAAATAAACATTTGTATACTAATTAAAATAGCATTAGCGGCAAGAGTTAATGGACCAAGTCTTGATCCTATTGCGGTAAACATCATTATACTGATTAGTATTAATAATGTTCTAACGAATAAGTTTAAATTAGAATGAAATATATTTTTGAGTTTTTTTAGTTCAATTTTATTTTTAATTATTTGTAAATATTCAAATTCTTTATAAGTAATAAATATTCCTAGTACTAAACAACAATATTCTGCTATTAGTGTGCCAAAAGCTATACCACTTAATTCATATTTTAAGAAAACTCCAAGTATAATATCTAATATAATATTGAGTAAATTTACGAATATAACTAGTTTAAAAACTTGCCATGGTTTATTACATCCGAGCAATAATCCTAGGATTATAAAATTTATGAATTTAGCTGGAGCTTCAAAAATTCTAATTAATAGATAATTACTAGAATAATTTTTTATTATTTCATCATTCGTAAATGATAAGATTATAAACTCATGGAGTAAAATAATAATTATGATACACAAAAACGAAACAAATAATGCAAGTATTAAATTATTAAATAGTATTCTTTCTATTTCTTTTAGGTCTTTTTTTCCCCATGCCTGTGCTACTAGCCCAGTTGTTCCCATTCTGAAGAAACCAAAACAAAAATAAACGAAAGATAGTATAGTACTGCCAATTGCTATAGATCCTATTTGTTCAATGGAGATTCTTCCCACTATTGCTGTATCTACCAGACCTAAAAGAGGTGTAGAAAGGTTTGCAATTATCATAGGAATTGCAATATTAATTATTAAAATATAATTTTTTATGCTTATAGATTTATTTAAATATTTCATATTACTACAAGATAGATTATTTTATTATCATGTACATATATTTTTAGGTGATAAATATGAATAAAGGAAAAATAGATAAATTAGTTAGATATTTACTAAATTCTAGAAAAAATTTTAATAAAGTTGATCAAACAGATTTTATGCCAGGTAATGAAACTGAAGCATATAAAATTCAAAATCAAGTTCATAAATTATTAGATATGCATGGAGATAAAGTAATAGGAAAAAAAATTGGATGTACTACTAAAGTAATGCAGAACTATTTAAATATAGATCATCCATGTGCGGGAACAATAAGAAACAGTCAATGTTATGAATCAGAGAGTATTTTAAAGTTTTCTGACTTTCATAGAGTTGGTGTAGAATGTGAATTAGCAATAAAACTTTGTAAGGATGTATATTATTCGGATGAGCCAAATATAAAAGAACTTTATGATAGTATTTATGAAGTCATAGCAGCAATTGAAATTGTAGATGATAGGTATTCAGATTGGAAAAAATTTTCTGCAAATTATTTAATTTCTGATGATTTCTTTAGTGCGGGTTGTGTATTAGGTAGTTCAAAAATAATGTCTAATATTAATGATTTATCTAAATTAAAGGGAATTATGTATATAAATGGTAAAGAAGTTGGAAATGGGTATGGTAAAGATATTTTAGGCCATCCAATGAATGCATATTCTTGGATAGTTTCAAGAAAAGATATTATAGGTAAATATATACCTAAAGGCT
>PAYS01000040.1 GCA_002715265.1 Candidatus Pelagibacterales bacterium | reverse complement strand
GTATTCTTTATTTTGCTTACTTGTTTACTTAAGTATAATTTACTATAAGTATATATAAAAAATATAATTTATATTTTCTTTTTTTTCTATGCTTATATTTGGTTTTACATAATGGTGACTAAAAATTTTATACGTAATTTTGCAATAATTGCACATATTGATCATGGAAAGTCAACTTTATCTGATAGATTAATTGAATTTTGTGGAACAGTTAGTTCAAGAGATATGAAAGATCAAATACTAGATTCTATGGATATAGAGAGAGAAAGAGGAATAACAATTAAAGCTCAAACAATAAGATTAGAATACCGAGAAGGTAATAATGATTATATTTTAAATTTGATAGATACACCAGGACATGTTGATTTTGCATATGAAGTTTCTAGGTCCTTGGCAGCCTGTGAGGGTGCTTTATTACTAGTTGATGCAAGTCAAGGAGTAGAAGCTCAAACATTAGCTAATACATGGCTTGCTTTAGAAACTAATCTAGAAATAATTCCAGTCTTGAATAAAGTTGATTTACCAGCAGCTGACCCAGAAAAAGTTAAATCCCAAATTCAAGATTTAATTGGCCTAGAAACATCTGATGTGAATGAGGTGTCAGGAAAAACAGGTAGAGGTATAAGGGAATTATTAAGTACTATAATTTCTAAATTTCCTGCACCAGAAGGTTCAATTAACAATTCTTTAAAAGTATTGATAATAGATGCTTGGTATGATCAATATCTTGGGGTTATGGTTTTGGTTAGGGTACATGAAGGAGTTCTAAAAAAGGGAATGAAGATTTCATTAATGCGAGCTAAAAGAGAATATCAAATTGAGCAAATAGGTGTATTAGTTCCTAAACCAAAAATGGTTGAGAGTTTATCTGCCGGAGAAGTTGGTTTCATTACTGCAGCTATTAAAACTGTTTCAGAAGCATGGGTTGGTGATACAATTACAGATATTAGAAAACCAGCATTAGATCCATTACCTGGGTTTAAAGAGAGTATTCCTGTAGTTTTTTGTGGTCTTTATCCAACAGATGCTGGTGAATTTGATAAATTGAGAGACTCATTAGTAAAATTACAATTAAATGATACTTCATTTCATTTTGAGATGGAATCAAGTGCTGCTCTTGGTCTAGGCTTTAGATGTGGCTTTCTAGGATTATTACATTTAGAAATAGTTCAAGAAAGATTAGAGAGAGAATTTGATTTAGATTTAGTGACTACTGCTCCTAGTGTAATTTATGAAGTTAGTTTAAAAAATGGAGAGTTAAAGAAAATTCATAATCCTGCAGATTGGCCTGAAATAACTAATATAGAAAATATTAAAGAGCCATGGATTCGGGCAACTATATTTTGTCCGGACGATTATTTGGGAAAAATATTAAAGTTATGTAATGAAAAAAGAGGTTCTCAGATAGAACTAAGTTATGTAGGCAAAAGAGTAATGTTAGTTTATGACCTTCCTTTAAATGAGGTAATTTTTGATTTTAATGATAGTTTAAAATCATTGAGTAGAGGTTATGCTAGCTTTGATTATGAAATTAAGAATTATCAAGATGGAAATTTGGTTAAGGTGGGCATGTTAATAAACTCAGAGAGTGTAGACAGTCTTTCATTTATAGTACATAAAGATAGTGCTTATAATAGGGCTAGAGTCATATGTGAGAAGTTGAGAGAATTAATTCCTAGACAGTTATTTAAAATCGCTATTCAGGCCACAATAGGTGGCAAAGTTATTGCTCGAGAAACTGTAAATGCGTTGAGAAAAGATGTCACTGCTAAGTGTTATGGAGGAGACATTACTAGAAAAAAGAAGTTGCTTGAGAAACAAAAAAAAGGCAAAAAAAGAATGAAGCAAGTAGGAAATGTTGATATTCCTCAAGAAGCTTTTCTGGCTGCACTTAAGGTTGATCTCGGAAAAAGTTAGATTTGTTTTGTTTTTTTAAAGTTTATAGCAATTAGAATGAATAAAATTATAATAAAGAAATAATATTTTACACTTATATTTAGCAATATAGGTATTAATTCATTGATATTTTGAGGAAGGTGTAAATAATAAATAGTTAGTTCTATAGATTTTATGAACCCAATTAAAAATGTAGGACTTATTTTGTGTAGTATCTCTCCTAGTGGAGGTAAATTAAATAAAATATCTGATAGGATGATACTTATTAATATAAATATTACTGTAAAGTTTATTATGTATTTCATTATAATTAGATTATAAAAGAAAAAACATTATCATTCTATTTATAAAGGAAAATTTATGATTTCATATGTACAGATATTACAATTGATAGGGTTTGCTTTTTTGATGTCTACGGGACAGATGTTATTTAAAAAAACGGCAATTTCTATAACTAATTTAAGTAAAGAAATAGGAGATCCTGTAGGTATAATAGAATCAATTTTTAGAGCAATTCAGATACCTTGGTTTTACATGGCTCTTTTAACATATGGTTTAGCTACTATATTATGGCTATATATTTTGCAAAGAATACCTCTTTCTGTGGCATATCCTTTCACTGCTTTAGCGATGATAATTGTACCTATTTTTTCTGTATTTTTATTTGAGGAAAAATTAACTTATTCATATTTTATGGGCTCAATATTAGTGATATCAGGAATTGCAATCATTTCTAGATAAATAATAATTTATTGAGATAACCAGCTTAGTTTTATTATTTCACCTTTTTTAATATTTTTTTTGGTTTTTAATCCTATTAATTTTTTAGAGCTTTCTATCCCAGTGCCTGGTCGCAAAAGAATCAAGTCTTCGAGCTTTATTTTGGAATTTGCAGCAATATTATTATTTGCATGCCATGACCTTCTAGCGACATCTGCAGTATTTTTTTCTAGTTTATGTGCTATTTTTATTCCGTCCCCTAGTGCTTTTTCTAAGTTTCTAATATTCTCTATAAGATCCTTAAGTTCTTTGGGGTTTGCTGAAGCACTTTGGTCAGGTCCTGAATAATTTTTATTTAGGGTAAAGTGTTTTTCAATTATTTTTGCCCCAAGAGAAACGGCAGCTATAGATGCATAATTACCTTTGCTATGATCTGAATAACCTATAGTACATTTAAATTTCTTACTGAGGGAGCTAATAGCTTTTAAATTAAGAGTACTATTTGGAGCGGGATAAAGAGAGGTACAATGAAGAATTGAAATATCAACATTTTTATTTACAGATTTTAGACATTCATAAGCTTTTTTTATCTCTTGCATATTACTCATTCCAGTAGATAAAATTATGGGAATATTGTATTTAGCAGTTTCTATTAAGTATGGAAAATTAGTTATTTCCCCCGATGGAATTTTTATTTTTTTCATTCCTAAAGAGACAAGGTATTTTAGCAACTCTTTATCGAAAGCTGTACATAAAAATTCTATTTTTTGTTTTTTACATTCATTATATAATTGACTGAGGTTTTGCTTTGATAATGTTAAGTTTTGCAAAACATTTTTTTGTAAATTGTTGTTAGTTTCTTTTAGCTGATATCGAGCGCTCTTAGCCTTATTAGAAACTAAATTATTAATATTAAAGGCTTGAAATTTTATACAATTAGCCCCTGCACATTTTGCAATCTTAACCATTTTTTTTGCTATGGATAATTTGCCATTATGATTTATACCTGCTTCGGCAATAATAAAAGTATTATTTTTTTTAAATTTCATATTCTCACCTAATATTAAACTATATTTTGTTAGAGTATATTTTTATATTTAGATATAAATCCTTAAATGTTCAAAAAAAGAACATACTGCTTGACCTTTATATAATTAAGTTTATAACATAGTGTTCATAAAAAGAACATAATTAATTTATGGTGTAAATATGAGTAAATCATCTCAATCGACATTAAACAACGAAAAAAATGATAATATTATTTTAGAGGTTCTACAAACTATAGATACAGATAATCATTTAACTCAAAGATCAATGTCTACTAAATTAGGTATAGCATTAGGCATGGCAAATACATATCTTAAAAGATGCGTCGATAAGGGACTTGTAAAGATACAGCATGCTCCTAGAAATAGATATATGTATTATTTAACTCCTAAGGGCTTTGCAGAGAAAGCGCGTTTAACTGGAGAATACCTTAGGCACTCTTTTAATTTTTATAGAAAAGCAAAGCATGAATATTCTAAAATTATTTATAATTTACAGAAGCAAGGTTTAACAAAAGTAGTTTTATCAGATGTATCAGAATTAGCAGAAATTTTTATAATGTCTTCTTATGAAATGCCTATAAATATATTAGGCATATTAGGATCGAGTCAAAAAAAATATTTTGGAATTACAGTTATAAAAAATATTTCAGAAATAAATGATTATGACGTCATAGTAATGACTACTATTAATAATTTTGAAGATAAATATAACGAAATAATAACAGACTGCAAGACAGAAAAAATTATAATTCCTGAAATTTTGAATAGTTTCAAGAAAGGTATTTGATATGAAGTTTTGGTATGCAGTTCAGACAAAAAGTAATTTAGAACATTTTGTAATAAAAAATTTAAAAAAGGATAATTTTTATACTTACATCCCTACATATGAGTCTACGATAAGGCATGCTAGAAAAATAAAGAGAGTTATAAAGCCTTTATTCCCTAATTATTTTTTTGTAGAGTTGAACAAAGATTCTTCCGGATTTAGAAAAATTAATTATACTAGAGGAGTAGTTTCTCTATTAAATGCAGGCAATGAACCAATTAGAGTGCCTGATAAAATAATTGAAAGCTTGAGAAATATGGAAGATGAAAATGGTCTGATAAAATTATCTTCAATATTCAGCTATAAACCAGGACAAAGTGTAAAAATTAATAGTGGTATATTTAAAGATAAAATAGGTACTTTTGTAGGCCTTAATGGTAAAGATAGAGTGTTTGTATTATTGAATATATTAGGTAAATCAATCAGAGTCCCAATGAAGGAGTCAGGCATTAGTATATAAATACAAGGGCTCGTATTATTTTTAAATAGGGTGTTTTCACCCTAATGGCGGAAGCGTGAAAAATTAGAAATTATTTTTAATTATGATTAAAAAATATATGAAAACTATATGTGTTCAAGGTCTGGGATACGTTGGGTCTGCTACTATTGCTGCATTATCCAATGCTTCAGATATAAATGGTAATCCTTTATACAATATTATAGGCATAGATATCAATTCTAAAGATGGATTAGAAAGAATATCAAATATTAATAAAGGAATATTTCCATTTGGCTCTCAAGATAAATCTTTATCAAAAGCAATTTTAAAAGGTAAAAAAGAAAAAAGAATTTTTGCTACCACTGAAATTTCTTACTTTGATAGAGCTGATGTTATAGTTATTAATATTCCTCTAGATATTACTTGGGATACAAAAGAACCTTATATTAATTTTAAAAAATTTAAAAACGCAATATACGATATAGGTAATAATATGAGAGAGAATGCTCTAATTATTGTTGAAACAACTGTACCTCCAGGTACATGTGAAAAAGTAGTTCTTCCTATTTTATTAGAATGTTTTAATTCAAGAGGATTAAATATTGATGGATTATTATTGGCGCATTCTTACGAGAGAGTTATGCCAGGCCCAGATTATTTAGACTCTATTATTAATTATTGGAGAGTATTTGCAGGTTACAATAAGAGAGCTTCAGATGTATGTGAAAAGTTTTTAAGTTCATTTATTAATGTAAAAGATTATCCATTAAAAAAATTAAGTTCTTTAACTGCTTCAGAAACCTCTAAAGTTATAGAGAACAGTTACAGAGCAGTTAATATTGCATTTATGGAAGAATGGGGTTTATTCGCTGAATCAGTTGGACTTAACAGTTTCGAAATTATAGATGCAATAAGAATGAGACCTACACATAATAATATTCGTCGTCCAGGTTTAGGAGTAGGTGGATATTGTTTAATAAAGGATCCTCTATTTGGATTATTGTCATCCAAGCAATTATATGAAACTGAAGAATTAGCTTTTCCTATGTCACAATTAGGAATTAATATTAATTCAAATATGCCTAATAATAACCTTAATAGACTTAACTTATATGTTGGTGGGCTTAAAGGTAAGAGAGTTTTGGTATTAGGGGCAACATATAGATCTGAAGTAGATGATGTGCGTAACTCTCCATCAGAAGTTTTATGTAGAGGTTTAGATAAAATGGGAGCAAGTTGGGATATTCATGATCCATTTGTTGATTCATTTGAAAATCTTAACAAAGATTTTTTGCAGGAGATACCTGCTGCAAATAAATACGATATTTTAATCTTAACAGTAGATCATAATTTTTATAAAGAATTTGATTTTTTAGATTGGGTAGAAGGAACTAAAATTATTATAATGGATACGAATAACATTCTTACTGAAGAATTATGTAAAGCTTTAGTAAGTAAAAATTTCAGGTTGCTTATAACCGGAAGAGGCGATTTAAAATAAATTTTATTTCAATTTTTATATGATAAAAAAAATTAAAAATATTTCAAAATATATTATCAATTCTGAATCTGCTTTACGTATAGGTATGAAGCGTCTAGATAAGGTCTCTGACAAGAAAAAACAATTTTTAATAATAGTTGATAATAGTAATAAATTACTCGGAACTTTGACTGATGGAGATATTAGAAGAGCAATTTTAGCAGGTATGTTATTAGAAGATAAAATTATAAATGCTGGAAATTTAAGTCCTATATTTGGAAATATTAATGAAGATGAAAAAAATTCAAAATTATTAAAAGAGCTATCTGTAGAGGCAGCATTCTTACCTGTAATTGATAGGAATCATATTGTTAAAGAAATTTTAATTTCTAAATTTTATAGTTTAAGAAAAGTAGACGTAATTATTATGGCAGGTGGTTTCGGTAAACGTTTGGGCTCCAAAACAAAAAATACCCCAAAGCCATTATTAGAAGTAAAGGGTAAGCCTATACTTGATAGTATTTTAGAAAAAGTGCATTCAAGTGTCTCTATTGAAAATATATATATATCAGTGCATTATTTATCTAATAAAATTATAAAACATATAGAAAAGAAAAAATATAATACTTCTATAGAATTTATTAATGAGTCTCTACCCTTAGGAACAGCAGGCAGTTTAGCTTTGGTACCTAATAATGGTCGTCCTTTATTAGTTTTAAATGCAGATTTAATAACTAATCTAGATTTAGATATTTTTATTAATTTTCATTTCGAGTCTAATAACAATATGACTATAGCTGCTTCCAAATATGTTTTTGAGGTGCCTTTTGGTGTAATAGAATATGATTCTTCAGGGTCATTCGTAAGATTAAATGAAAAGCCTAAAATAAATAATTTTATATCCGCTGGGATGTATATTTTAGATGAAACATATAGAAATATAATTAAAAAAAATGAATTTATGGATATGCCAGACGTCGTAGATAAATTTAAAAGTTTAGGTAAAAAAGTTGCTGTTTTTCCTCTTCATGAGGAATGGAGAGATATAGGACGGCCAGTGGATTTAGAAATTGCTCAAAATAACAGAAAAGGAAAATAAATGAAATCAATACTAATAGTAGGTCTTGGGTCTATAGGAAGAAGACATGCAAAAATATTTTCAAAGTTTGGACATAAAGTCTTTGGTGTAGATAAGAGGCAAGATCGTCTTGAACAGGCTAAGCAAGAGTTGGATATTGAAGAAGTTTCATCTGATATAGACCATTTAATTAATAACAATAGTATTGATGGAGCAGTAATAAGTACTCCTCCTCATTTGCATACAGATATTGGTATAAAACTAGCTAATATGGGAATAAGTTTATTTACTGAAAAACCATTAGCTTCTAATGATGTAAATTTAGATATTCTCTCAAAAATATGTGAAGAAAAAGGTATTGTATTTTATACCGCGTATTGTTACAGGTTTATTCCATCAGCCCAAAAATTAAAAAAGTTGGTAGATAATAATAAAATTGGAAAAATATATTCTGCTAGATTGCAAATAAGCTCATATCTTCCAGATTGGCATCCGTGGGAGGATTATAGGAGTTTTTATATGGCATCTAAAGATCAAGGAGGAGGTGCTTTATTAGATGAAAGCCATGGAATAGACTTGTTAAGATGGCTTTTTGGTGAAATAGAAAATGTTTCTGCTATTGTTGATAAAGTTAGTAAACTTGAGATAGATTCAGATGATTTAGCTATTATGAATCTTAAATTTGAATCTGGATTAATAGGAGAGGCTCATTTTGATTTGCTTGGAAGAAGCCCAAGAGTTAATTTGGAATTAATAGGTGAGAATGGAACAATAATTTGGGACAGAATAAAGCCCTCAATTTCTATTTATGATTCTGAAAATAAAGAGTGGCTAGAAGAAAAATTTAGCAGTGATGAAATGCTAACTTGCTATGATAATCAGGCACAACATTTTATTGATTGTTTAGATGGAAAAGTTAAATCATTAACTACATTAGATGACGGAAGGAATACTTTAAAAGTATTACTTAGCGCATTTAAATCATCTAAAACCATGTCTACTGTAAAAGTTTAATATTGAGTAAGAAAAAACTAAATATATTAGGAATAATTCCTGCTCGCTCTGGATCTAAAAGGTTGCCAAAGAAGAATGAATTGAAAATAGGAGGAATATCTTTACTAGAAAGATCTATAACTGCAGCAAAAAAAAGTAAATATATCAATAGACTAATTTTTTCTACAGAAAGCATTGAATATATAAAGCTAGTTAAAAATCTAGATATAGAGGTTCCATTTGTGCGTCCAGATAGTTTGGCGAAAGATAATTCTTCTAGTTGGGATGTTGTTAGGCATGCAGTGAGTTTTATGGCTGATAATAAAAAATTTATAGCCGATATCGTAGTTCTTCTTCAACCTAATTGTCCATTTAGAACTACAAAACACATAGATGATGTAATAGATATAGTTTTATCAGGAGCAAATTCTGCTTTATCAATAAAAAAAGTTGACTATCCGCTTGAATGGATGTTTCGAATTGACAGAGAGGGTACTTTAAAAAACATTATTAAAAATGAAAATGTTAATAGAATGCAAGATAGTCAAGTTACGTATCAGCCAAATGGAGCAGTATATGCACTTAAGACTACATTATTAAAAAATAAATTACCTATGCCTAATAACGGAACTCGTACATTAGAAATGGATTTTGAAGAGTCTATTAATATTGACGAATATTGGGATTACGAGTTAGCTAAAATTATTTATAAGAGAAAGTATGATTAAAATAGCTGTAATTTCTGTAGCAAGATCTGATTATAGTATAATTAAACCTATATTGAAAATTTTAAAAAATGATAAATTTTTTAATTTAAATTTTTATGTTTCAGGAATGCATCTTGATAAAAGATATGGACATACTATAAAATACATTAAAAAAGATAATATAAATATTACACAATCTATTAAAACTAACTCTCTAGGAGATGATGAGTTATCTATTTCTAAATCTATTAGTTTAGGAGTAAAAAAATATTCTGAAATATTTCATAGAAATAAACCGGATTTGCTGTTGGTAACGGGAGATAGATTTGAAATGTTAGCAGCAGTTATTGCGGCTTTACCTTATAATATAGTAATTGCTCATATACATGGGGGTGAATTAAGTTTAGGGGCATTTGATGACAGTATTAGACATGCAATAACTAAATTTAGCCATATTCATTTTCCTAGCACTGATGAATATGCTCGTAGAATTATGCAATTAGGAGAAGAAAAATATAGAGTTAAAGTAGTTGGAGCGCCTGCGCTAGATAATTTAAAAGGGATCAATTTTAAAAGCTTTTGTCAGCTAAATAAGGAGTACGGATTATCAATGAATTCAAGTCCGATTATTGTTACTTATCATACTACGACACGTCATCCTTATACTATAAAAAAAGAAATGACAAATTTATTATTTGTTTTGGAAAAAGTAAAATTTCCTATTATTTTCACTGCACCAAACGCAGATACCAATAATCATATTATTATTAATATGATAAAGAGTTTTTGTAAAAAAAATGATAATTCATATTATTTAGAAAATTTGGGAACTATAAATTATTATAGTTTTTTAAGCATAGCTAAAATGATGCTTGGAAATTCTTCAAGTGGAATTATTGAAGGTGCTTCCTTTAATTTACCAGTAATTAATGTAGGAGATAGACAGTTAGGAAGAGCTTCGGGTGTGAATGTTATTCATTGTAAAAATTCTATATATTCTATTAAAAAAGCAATAAATAAGGCTCTTACAAAAGATTTTCTAATTTCAATAAAAAATGTTAAGAATATTTATCATAAAAATGGGTCTTCTGCTAAAATAGTAAATTATTTAAAAAAGCTACTTAGAAATAATAAAACTATTAATAAATCATTTATGGATATTAGTATATGAATAATTATATACCCAATTCGATTCCGGTTATCGCAGGTAATGAAAAAAAATATGTAACGGAGGCAATAAGAACTGGATGGATTTCTACAGGAAATTTTATAACCCAATTTGAAAATAGTGTAGCTAAATATTGTAACGTAAAATATGCAATAGCTACTGGTTCTGGAACAGCAGCTTTGCATATTATGTTAATTTTGGCAGGCATTAAAAAAGGAAATGGGGTTTTATTACCTAACATAACATTTGCCGCAAGTGCAAATGCTATAACATATTGCAATGCTATACCTATATTTGCAGATGTATCATTAGATGATTGGTGTTTATGTCCTATAGAATTAAATAAATTCATAGAACTTAAATGTAGTTTCAGAAATAGTAAATTAATAATAAAAAATTCTGGAATACAAATTACAGCTATGATGCCTGTCCATTTATATGGACATCCTGCAAAATTAATAGAATTAAGAAAAATATGTCAAAAGTATAATATTGTAATGATAGAAGATGGGGCTGAAGCTTTAGGCGCACTTTATAGAAGCAAAAGTATTGGAAATGGTTCAAAATTTTGTGGGCTTAGTTTTAATGGTAATAAAATTATCACTACAGGGTCAGGAGGCATGATACTAACAAATTCTATAAATATTGCTAATAAAGCTCGATATTTAATATCACAGTCTAAGGATGATCCTAAAGAATTTATACATCATGAAGTAGGTTATAATTATAGAATGGCTAACATTAACGCTGCTTTTGGACTTGCACAAATGGAAAAACTAGAGGAGTTTGTTTCAAAAAAAAGGCAAATAAACAATTATTATAATTCTTTTTTAAAAAATTATGAATATTTAAGTATTAAAATGGAAAGTAAAAACGTAAGAAGTAGTTTTTGGATGGTTATATTAACTTTAGATAAGAAAATGTTTAAAAAAGGCTCTTTGGGTTTAAGAAATTTTTTAGAAGCAAATAGTATTGAAGCGAGGCCCATTTGGCAGCCTCTATACAGGCAAAAGGCATATAAAAATGCATTTAATTTATCAAAAGATAATTCTGAAGAATTGTATAAATATAGTTTGTGCTTACCATGTTCTGTTAATTTAAAAAAGAAAGCAATAGAAATAATATGTAATAAAATTATTTACTATTGTGAAAAATATTATGATTAATAATGTTAGAATTATTGCCCGTTTAGAAATAAAAGGGCTAAATGTTGTAAAAGGAATACAAATGGAGGGTCTAAGAGTCGTTGGCCAGCCTGAGGAAATGAGTAATAGATACTTTCATCAAGGGATAGATGAAATTATTTTTTCAGATATTGTAGCTTCTTTATATAACAGAAATCATTTATCAGAACTTGTAACAAAAGTTTCTAATAAAATATTTATACCTTTATGTGTTGGTGGAGGTGTAAGGTCAATTGAAAATTATAGAGAATTATTAAGAGCAGGTGCAGATAAAATTAGTATTAATTCTGAAGCTACAAGAAACCCTTTATTAATTGAAAAAGCGGCAAATATATTTGGAAGTCAATGTATAGTTGCATCTATTCACGCTAAGAAGATATCTGATAATAATTGGGAGCCTTATATTGAAAATGGCCGAGAAAGAACATTTATGAATGTTGTAGATTGGGCAAAAAAATTAGAGTCTTTAGGAGCTGGAGAAATTCTTTTAATTTCTGTTGATAAGGATGGAACTTGTTCAGGTTTTGATATTAATCTTATTAATTTAGTTAAAAAATCTGTAAGTATACCTGTTATTGCCTGCGGCGGAGCATCTTCTATTGAAGATATATATAAAGTATGTTTAGAGGCAAAGCCGAGCGCAGTAGCTATTAGCCACATATTACATTTTAATAAATTTGATATTAATACCATAAAAGATAATCTTTTAGAAAAAGGTATTAATACTAGAAAGCATTATGTAGGTATATAATGACGTTAAAAGTAGGCATAATAGATTACTCTATATGTAATTTATATAGTATAGAAAGAGCCTTAAGGTATGTTGGGCATGAAACTTATTTTGTTAAATCACCAAAAGAGATAGAAAATATAGATGCACTTGTATTGCCAGGAGTGGGGGCATTTTCTACTGGAATAAAAAATTTAAAAAAGATCAATATGGATAAAGGAATTGTTGATTATGTTAAATCAGGTAGGCCTTTATTAGGAATTTGTTTAGGCATGCAATTATTGATGTCTAAAAGTTTTGAGTTTGGAGAACATGATGGGCTAAATTTAGTAAAAGGTAAAGTTAAAAAAATTGAAGTTAACAACAATATACCATTACCCCATGTAGGATGGAAACATTGTGATATAATAAAAAATACTAAATATAAATTATTTAATCATATTGAGAAAAATGTAGATTTTTATTTTACACATTCTTATGCATGCTTTCCTGAAGATCACGCAGATATATTTGCAACATTTAATTATGGGCAAGATTTAACAGGAATTATAGTTAAAAATAATGTTATTGGATGTCAATTCCATCCTGAATTAAGCTCATTTGCAGGCTTAGAATTATTGAAAAATATTAATAATATTTAATTTAATAGGAATTTTTATAATTTAAAATGAAGAAAATAATTGTTATTGGAGCAGGAGGTCATGCAATAAGTGTTGCTGAAAGTGTATTTTCTTCTGGATTTGAAATTGAGTGTTTTGTTGATATAAACTCAAAACAAAAAAGTATATTTAATTGCCCTATAGTAAAAGAAGTTCCATATAGGAAAAATATAGATATTGTGATAGCTATAGCGGATAATTTTAAAAGAAATAGTATTGTAAATGATCTTAAGAAAAAGTATTCAAAAATAAATTTTCCAAATATTTTTCATAAGTTTGCCTCAATATCTAATTATGCTGGATTTGGAGAGGGAAATATTGTCATGCAAAATGCAGTTGTAGGTAGCAAATCTAAAATTGGTTCTTTTTGTATAGTAAATTCATCATCAAATGTGGATCATAATAATACATTAGATGATTTTAGCTCATTAGCTCCTGGAGCAGTATTAGGAGGAAATGTGAAAATTGGTAAAAGAACAGCAGTATGCATAGGGGCCACAATAAAAAATAATATTCAAATTTCAAGTGATGTGGTAATTGGAGCAAATAGCTACGTGAATAAAAATTTTAAAAGTAATTTAGTTGTATATGGAACACCAGCTAAAGAAATTAGAAATAGAAATAAATATGATAAATATTTGTAAATATAAATAGGAGAAAATGCGTGGAAGATAAAAAAATTAATAGCAATTTTTCACTTTTTGGTCTACCCGAAAAAGTTGTTCATTGTAAAAAATGTTTGATGCATAATCAAAAACCTTATTCTATTAATGAAAGTAAACATACAATTGAAAAACTCAAAGATAATCTTAAATTTGATGAGGAAGGAGTATGTGAAGCTTGCAGGTATAGTGAAAAAAAGAAAACTATTGATTACTCTGGAAGAGAAAAATTATTATTAAAGATGTTAGATAAATATAGAAAAGATAATGGAGAATATGATTGTATAGTTTCAGGTGGAGGAGGAAAAGATAGTATGTCAGTTTCTCATATGTTGAAATACAAATATGGTATGCATCCTCTCACTATAACCTATTCACCACTATTATATACTGATGTTGGATGGAGAAATATGCAAAATTGGATTAATAAGGGAGGTTTTGATAATTACTTATTTACGCCAAATGGAAAAGTAGCAAGTATTTTAGCAAGAGAAGCTCTAGAAAATTTATATTTTCCTCTGCAACCATTTAAATTTGGAATTAAATCTTATGCAATGAAAATGGCAATGAGATTAAAAATAGATTTAGTTATGTATGGGGAAGATGGAACTGAATATGGTTCTAATAATATAGAACAAGCGGATAGTCCGTCTTATGATATAACGCATTATACAAATGATAATAAGGATGTATATATTGCAGGTAGACCATTGAAATATTTGCTAGACAAGCATAAATTAGAAATGAATGATTTTTACCCATACATGCCTATAAGGTCAGAAGAAGTAGAAGGTTCTAATTTAAGGGTAGAACATTTAGCGTGGTATATAAAATGGGATCCACAATCGGCTTATTATTATGCCTCAAAAAACTGTGGTTTTGAATCAGATGTGGAAAGAACTGATGGAACTTATGGTAAATATGCGAGTATTGATGATAAATTTGAGTCATTACATTATTATACGCAATACATCAAATTTATGATTGGTAGAACAAGGTTTGATGCAAGTCAAGAAATTAGGAATGGCCATATTGATAAAGAAGAAGCCATTGCTTTAGCTAAAAAGTATGAAGGTGAAGTTCCTAAAAGATATTTAAAAGACTGCCTTGATTTTATGGGCTTAACTGAAAAAGAGTTTGTGGATATTACAGATCAGTTTAGATCTCCACATCTATGGAAAAAGGACAAAGATAAATGGATTCCTATTCAAGAATTATCAGAAATAAGTAATAAAATATAAATGGCATTTATTTTACCAGAAAAAGGTATTTCTAATCCCAGCGGTATAATGTTTCACCATTTTCATGGTTTAACATATAATAAAAGTCCAGGCTCAATTTCTTCTAATGATTTAGAAAAATTATTAGATAATATAGAAGCTGATAAATTATTATCTGCTGATAAATGGGTTGATAAATTTTTCAATAAAGAATTAAATGAAGATTTTTTATGTCTTACCTTTGATGATAATTTAAAATGTCAATATGAAATAGCTTTACCTGTTTTAAGAAAAAGAAAAATCAAAGCTTTTTGGTTCATTCATACTGCTATATTAGAAGGTCATACAGATTATATGGAATTATATAGATATTTTAGATCGGAAACCTTTAAAAGCCACGATGATTTTTTTAATTCATTTTTGGATGTTTTAAATAAATTTGATCTTTTAAAAAAATGTGAGAATGCCCTTTCGTATTTCATAGCTGAAAACTTTTTAATTAGTAGTACATACTTAAGTAAAAATGAAAAGAAATTCAAATTCTTAAGAGATGAAGTCTTGCTAAAAGAAGAATATACACTAGTAATGAATTATATGATTAATAAGTTTTCTAATAAAAATATACTTGAGAAAAACTTATATATGTCAATTGATAATATCTGTGAATTAATTGCAGAAGGCCATATTATTGGTTTACATTCTCATACTCATCCTACTGCATTAAAAAACTTAAATAAAAACGAGCAAAAAAAAGAGTTTCAGAAAAATTATGAAGTACTCTTTAATCACGCTAAAATAAAACCTATTTCTATGTCTCACCCTTGTAATTCATATAATGAAGACACATTAGATGTATTAAAAGAATTAGATATTAAAATTGGATTTAGAGCTGATACAGTAAAAAATGAATACAGTAATTTAGAATTTCCGCGTTATAACCATACTAATTTAATGCAAAAACTTCAGAATGTTTAATAGAATGACTTTGCCATATAAAATAACTATATTTACAAGTAACCAACCTAGACATATTTCATTTATAAAAAGTCTGCAAAAAATTACATCAAATTTATCAGTTGTTATTGAGAGTAAAAATACTTTTAATAGTGATGATAAAAATAGTTTATACAATAAATACTTTACTGAAATGCAGCTTTCAGAAAATAAAATATTTGGTGAAGCACATCTATTAAATAACAAATCAGAAATATTATTTCTAGCTATGAATGATTTATCTAAGTTAAGCTTAGATAGACTGAGTTTTGCCTTACAGTCTGATATTTATATTGTATTTGGTAGTAGCTTTATTAAAGGTGAATTATGTAATTTTTTAATATCTAAAAAAGCAATCAATATACATATGGGCTCTGCTCCATATTATAGAGGAGCAGCTTGTAATTTTTGGGCATTGTATGATAATAGACCTGACATGGTTGGAGCTACGATTCATTATTTATCGAAAGGTTTGGACTCTGGTCCAATAATTTTTCATGCGCTTTATAATGGAACTGTTAAAAATATTGCTGATTTAGGTATGTATTCAGTTAAAGTTGCTCAAGATAGTATAGTAAGTAGTATAAAAAATGGTAATATTTTTTCATTAAAATCCACTGTAAATAATGAAGACCAATTAATAAGGTATTCTACAAAAAAAGAATTCAGTGAAGAAATTATTAAAGAGTATTATAAAGCTAAAAGAAATATTAAAGAAATAAATTATAAAATACAAAATAGAGATTTAAAATTATTTTATAACCCTATGATGCATTATAATTAAATAGTTATGTATATAAAAAAAATTATTAATAAGTTTGCTTTGCTTCTTAAGTATTTTGTTAGAGTAACTAGTTTAAGAATTAAGTTAGTACCTTTGGACAAAAAATTACCTTTTAAAGGAAAATTATATAAAAGTGGTTACTATCAATTTACTATAAATAATATTACTATTAGGGCTTTACAAAACTTAAAAAAAAGAGGTGTAGATAAAAAAAATAGAATCTTTTTAAGAGTTTCTGAATCTGCCGCCTTATCAGAAATTTTTAATATAGTAACTCCAGAAATAAGAAATTATTTAGGTGTAGAATCATTCTTAGATGGAATTAATTGGATAGAAACTGATGCTATAAAAAGTCACGAAAAATTAAAGCAATCAAATTCTGTAAGTTGGCATAATGATAATGTTGGTAACAGACTAAAATTATTTTTATGTATAGAGGGTGATGGTACCCAACCAACTCTAATATTACCAGATAGAAATAGAATACCAAGTATTTCGAGGTGGATTTATATGACTTTCATGGAAGCTTTTAGATGGTTTGGGATTAGGAATAAGTTAAATATTAAGAATAGTATCGCAATAAAACATCATACTGGCTCGGCAAATATTTTTGATACTCAACTTTTACATAGAGGTAAATACGAAAAATCTAAAGTTAAAAGGATAGTTTTAAATATAGAGTTCTCTAATCCTAAAAAACATTTAATCTCAAGAGGACCAATAGGCACAAAAGAAGGTTATAATTCTTTCATTTTTGATGAAGCTTTATTAAAAGTTGCAAGCTTTAAATCAATTTTAGATCCAAGTAGAATAAATAAGAACAAATCATTTTGTTTATATGCAGAAAAATCGGGTAAATAAAATTATTAAATTAGAAAATAATAATCATTATTTAATTTTTTTTTTAAAATAGATCATATTTTTAGGAAATAAGGAATGAATAAGATACATGGTCCAAAGAATGTTATAATTTTTAGTTATAATCTAATTAACTGGTTATATATGGATATTATTCCAATTTTAAAAGAAAAATATAATACTAGATTTATTATTATAGGTGATGAAGATGTGCTTGAAAAATTTAATCCTTTACTAAATGTGAATTTTGATAAACTTATTAAATTATCAACTTTAGAAAAACAATTACAAGAGGACCTTTACGAAGATATAGATAAAGAGCGGAAATTAGCGAGAAAAAATGAAAAAAAATATGATATTTCTTATATGAGAGAAATTATTCAACAGGATAGGAAATTATCAACGTATTTTTTGTCGCATTCTGAAAATTTTATATGGACGAAAAATGATTATTTAAATGATGATTTTATTATAAGCTTTGTTAATCGTTGTGTTAGTTATGCAGAAGGTTTAATTGAAAAAGAAAGCATTGATCTAGCATTAGTCTGGCCTTTAGATGCTCTAAGTGCAACATTTGCAAATATATGTGAGCATAAAAATATATTTGTAACTTATCCGTATAATTCTAAATATAAAAGTTACGGCTTTTGGGCGAGTAGCGCTTTCCAAGATGATAAGTTATTATGTGCTTATTACAATAACATAAAAGAAGAAAAGCTTATATCATTAGAAGATATTTCTCCTCCAAATACTGGATGGCCTGAAACAAGTGAAATGGATAAAATATATTCTTTTTGGACTATACTGAAAAAGAGTATAAAAACTACTTTATTTAGAATAGAGTTTATTCTTTTAGATATTTTAAAGTTAGACTTTTCTAAAAAAGACAGGGTAAGTTATTCTGCTCAAATTTCTTTTCATATAAATAGTTGGAGGTTGTATAGACTTATAAGTAAAAATTCTTTTAGAGATTTGGATTCACTTAAGAAAAAACCTTATTTATTTTTTGCAATTTCTTTAGAGCCTGAATTTTCAGTTCAAGCAAAATGTAAAGAATTTAATGACCAGAAATCTATTATAAAGCAATTGGCTATGTGTTTGCCTATGGGTTACGAACTTATTATTAAGGAACATTTCGATATAGGTAGAAGAAGTTGGAATTTTTATGAAGAATTATGTAAAATACCAAATGTTAGAATGGCTCATCCGTCTATAAGAGGTATAGATTTAGTATCTCAATCTAGAGCAGTAGCCACTATGGCAGGAACTGTAACCTTGGAAGCAACTTTAATGGGAAAAAAGGTTATAGAATTTTCTAATCATTCCTCTTATTCATTTTTGCCAAATGTATTTAAAATAAATGATTTTACTAACTTGCCATCAATATTAAGGAAGGTAATGGGAGAACAAAAAAAACATGAAATTGATGAAGTTAGATCATATGGGTCTAGGGTAAGAAAAGCTATTATAGAAATGTCGTTTGATGCCCCTGGTAGCCCATTGTTTTATGATGATAAAAGTTATAAAGGATTAGATGAAATAAATCTAAACAAAGCTGTCACATTATTGCTTAAGCAATATTCACAAAATAAAGTTAATAGTAATTAAACTATATATTTATAACTTAAATATTTAAATAAACTTTCATTCTAATATTAAAAGTTAGGAATTTATAATGATTTCACAAATTAAACGTTTTAAAAAATTACCCTTATACATGACTAATCATTGGTTATTTTTAGAAAAAAATAATTTGATAAGAAAAATAGAATTAATTTTTGTACTATTTTTATCGACCTTAACTGTTATACTTGAAGCTTTAGGTTTATCTATATTAATACCATTACTTAGTCTAATAGAGCACAGTGGAGATATAGAACAATTTAAATCTAGCTCGGTTTTATGTAGATATGTTGCTGATATATTCTTTTATTTTGGTATTCCCATTAACCTAGCAAATATTTCATTGACTGCATTTGCTTTAATTTTATTTAGACAAATAGTTAATTATTTTACCAATATAGAAAATGAAAGATTAAAATGGAAGGTCCATAAAAGATTGTCGGTAGAAACTATTAACCGTATAATGAGTGCTAAATTAAAATATGTACAAGATATAAAGCCAGGACATTTTACTAATACAAGTACAAACGAAGCAGGAGATACTGCAGCTATATTAAGATGTTATGGTGCTTTATGGATGACGTTAATGGTATTTATTGCATATACCTTAATCTTATTAATAACTTCTCTTAAAATAACTTTTATGATTATGATTTTTCTTTTTACACTTATGATTCTTTTAAGTGGTATAATTAGATTAACAAAAAAATATAGCTCTATTAACTTAGAATATAGAAGACAATTTTTTAATTTTCTTAACGAAAGATTCACAGCATGGAAATTTATTGTTTTAACGAATAGCTTAGATAATGAAATAAATCATGCCGAAAATATAAATACTAATATATATAATAATCAAGTAAAGCTTCTTAGGTTACAAGGGCTTTTAGGATTATTGTTTTTACCACTAGCTAGTTTATTTTTACTAGTTACCCTCAACTTATTTGTAACCGTATTACATATAGATCTAACAGTAATAACTACTTTTGGCTTAGCTTTTGTAAGATTGATGCCAGTAACGTTAAATATACAAAGTAATATAAATAAGTTAGTAGCTTATTTCCCTTCCTATTTATATGTTGAAAAAATATTTAATGACGCTGGTAGTAATTCTGTAAACAGAAAAGAAGGAATTATATTATCACCCTTAAAAAAAGAAATTGAATATCGAAATGTATCTTTCAATTATGAAGGTAGAAAAGACTTTGCGCTTAAAGATATTAATTTTTGTATTAAATCTGGATCATTTGTATCTATAATTGGGCATTCAGGAGCTGGAAAGTCTACATTAATTGATTTATTACCTAGAATGATAGAACCAAATGAAGGTAGTATATATTATGATGGAATAGACATAAAAAAATGTTCAATTGAATCTCTAAGATCTAATATTGCTTATGTTACTCAAGAGCCCTTCTTATTTAATAGCACAATTATTGATAATTTAAGGTACACAAAAAGCGAGGCTACAGAGGATGAAATATGGGATGCTTTAAAATTAGCGCACGCATATGATTTTGTAAAAAGTTTTCCTAAAGGTTTGCAAACTGATTTAGGCACCTTAGGTAAGAAAATTTCAGGGGGTCAAAGACAGAGAATAGTTTTAGCAAGAACTTTCTTATCAGATGCCTCTATTATAATATTAGATGAACCAACCAGTGCTCTAGATAATGAGTCTGATTTAAAAATACAATCTGCTATAGATACTCTTAAAAATAAAATTGGTGCAACTATTATTATTATTGCACATAGGTTCTCAACAATAAATAAATCTGATATAATTATCAATTTAGATCAAGGTCAAATTATAAAAAATAGAAATAAAGATACTGCTGTATAGCTTGTTGGAAATATAAAATGAATAACAATTCAAAAAACATAGTAATGTGTTTTTCGGCTCACCCAGATGATGAGGTTTTAGGATTGGGTGGAACTTTAATTAAGCATATAGAAAAGGGTGATAAAGTTTTTATAACTATCTTATCAGAAGGAGAGGACGCAAAAATTTCTTTGAAAGATAAGAACTTAGATAGAATAAATAATGCAAGAGACTGCTCTAAAAGCATGGGCACTAAAATTAATAAAATTTTTAATTTTCCTGATCAGAAATTTGATACAGTTCCTTTATTAAACATAATTCAGTCTTTAGAAAAAGAGTTACAGCATATTAAACCAAATATTGTATATACGCACCATTTAAGCGATATAAATATAGACCATAGAATTACAACAGAGGCAGTTTTAACTGCTTTGAGACCAATGAATAAGTTTGGTTTACAACCAGAAATTAGAACATATGAAACACCTTCTACTACTGATCAATCACCTTATATAGATAGATATTTATTTAAACCTAATTTGTATGTCTCTATAGAAAAAACTTGGAATAAAAAAGTTGATTCAATCAAAAAATATAAAAAAGAGATTAAAAAAAATCCACATCCTAGGTCTATAAAATCAATTAAGGCTTTAGCAGTTAAAAGAGGGTCAGAATCTGGTTTTAAATTGGCTGAAGCATTTACAATAATAAAAAAAATATGGGATTGATTTTATGTCAATAAGTTATGTTAAAGATAGAACAATTATGGCATTTATATCTCATGCTTCTGTATTTTTGAACTATAATGATGAAATTATCATTACTGATCCATGGTATATATCTAGTGCTTTTCAATCATGGTGGCCATCACCTCCTTGTGCATATAATATTGATATGATATTGGGATTAATTCAAAGTGGTAAGGCTTCAATAATTATTTCTCATGCACACCCTGATCATATAGATAAAGATTTTATAAAATTATTACCAAAAAACACAAAAATATATATTCCTAAGTATAAAGACAGTCATTTTGCAGATTTACTAAATAGTTTGGGCATGAATAATGTAATTGAGATTGGCCTTAAAGAGTTAAACATTGGAAGTTTTAAACTCAATTCTTATGCACATTATGATAGCGATTATGATGCTGCGATCTCAATAGAAACCCCAGATATGTTTGTTTTACATGGAAATGATAGCTGGGTACTAAAGAAAGAAGCTTCCTTAAAATTGAAGAATATTATAGAAAATAATAATAAATTTAGCTTATTGATGGGACAAGGTAGTTCAGCTTCAGGATATCCTTTAACATATTACAAGCTTAAAGATAGCGAGATGAACACTTTACTGGAAAATAAAAATATTAAAATGATAAGGTCATTATCTCAAATAGCTAGTGATTGTGGCTTTGATAAAATTCTTGCTTATGCGTGCTTTGCTTCTATAAATATAGTGAAAAAAAACTATAGAAACAGAGCTCCAATTTCTACAGCGGATTATTGTAATAAAGTGTCAAATTCATCGAAGTTTATAGATTTATCTCCGGGAGATATTTTTATTTCTGATAAAAAAGGGGGTATAGTAGTGCCTTTAACAAGATCTCTGCATTTAAATCAAAATATTTTTTATAAGAGTAATAATGTATATAAATGGCCAGATGAACTTGAGTTTAATGTAGAAGAATGTTTAGAAAAGGCAGAAAAATTTTGTAGTGATTTTGACGATTATCTTATTAATAAACAAAAAGTAGACAATTTAAATAAAGAAGAAATAGGAATAGAATTTAAATTTGAGATACTGGATGAAAATGAAAACATAATAAAAATAATTAATTATAAGTATTTTAACAATATAGCTAATAGGACGAAAATTTGTAGAGTTAGAGCTTCTATATTAAATGAAGTATTAATTGGAAAAGTTCCATTTGAGGATTTATCAATAGGTTATTTGGCTGAGTGGGATAGAAAACCTCTTTCTCGATATAATCGATTATTTATGACATACTTAAAGTCATTCTGGTATGACCATTATTAGAAGTAATTTTTAATTTAAATATAGGTGTATTATGAGTTTTAAAAAAGTATATAAAACCACTATCAAAGTTAGTTTTTTAAAAATATTATATGTTTCAATTTTTTCAGGGCTAAGAATTAGAATTAATTTAATTTTAGGTAGATTTAACTTAAGAAAAAAATCAAGATATTTATATGATTTTTATCAATCTAAAAGAAAAATAATGTATCAAGGTGAGTTACCTGAAAATATAATAAATGAGTGGAAAAATTATAATCATTCTATTCTAACTCCTACTGTAAAAAGGACTATAGAAAAAACTAATATAACAGATGAAATTATTAAAAACAGTGATACATTAACTTCAAAACATTCAAAGCACCAGAGAGTGGCTAAATTTCTTGATAAATTATTTTCTGATAAATCAAATGGTATTAAAACGGTAGCACACATAGGAGCAAGAATAGATACAATAAGTAACTATTTTTCAAAAAAATATAATGACATAACTTTTCATTCTATAGATTTACAGTCTAATTTGAAGGAATTAAATTTAACTCTAGGAAGTAGAAAAAATTGGATTATTCATAATGACTATGCTTTACGTCTCTTTAAGTCAAAAGAAGTAAAGCCAGATATGGTAATTATGATCAGTACTTCTCCTAAATTTAATAATAAAGAATTATATGAATATATTGAAGCCTATAAAAATCTTGGTGTAAAATTCTTATTATTTTTTGAACCTTGGTGGGCATTACCATTATCTTTCAATACTATTGTAATAAAAAAACCAGAGAATATAACTGATAATTATTCTCCAGTTGGAGGATTAACTGCTGACTATCATCATAATTATTTTGCAGCATTAAATAAATTTAAATTTTCGCCCGTTGTAAGTGAATTAAGAGAGTATAAAGGAGAAAAACATTATCACGGACTTTATATTTTTGCTGTTGATGATGTATTAATTAAATAATAATTTATACATGGATATAATTTATGAATTATAAAAGAAGAAGTGTTTTATTCAATATAGGGATGTTTTTTGCTATAGCGCCTAACATATATCCTTTAAAGTTTTTTTATAAAGATAAAAATATAGATAATAATGAGCATATTATCTTAAATTATATTAATAGTATATCTTCTAAATATAGTATGACTTATCCTGAATTAACCAAATATTTATCAGTCAATTATATTAGAGAATTAAATAAATCTATAGATAAAGAAAAAAAAATTAATTTTAGCTATTTAAAATATAATTCAACAGTTAATATTTTTGAGGAAATATTTAAAAGTGATTTTAAAAATGATAGAACAGAAAATTTAGATGGTTGGATTTTATCTCAGAATGAAGTAGTAATATTAGCTTTAGATCAAAAATATAAAAGTGTTTATAAATAGTAATAATATAGAAAATAATACAACCGATTACTCTGATGTTTGTGTAATTGGAAGTGGTCCAGCAGGTATTGCAATTACGAACAAGCTTATTTCAAAAAATATATCAGTTACTTTGTTAGAAAGTGGTGGTTTAGAAGGAGAAACATACACACAAGATTTAAACTCTGGTGAAATGTTAGGTCAGGACCCTGGGTATGATTTAGAAATGAGTAGATTAAGACTTTTTGGAGGTACTAGTAATCATTGGGAAGGTTCCAATCAAAGATTAGACAAAATAGATTTTAAAAGTAGAAATTGGATACCATTTAGTGGGTGGCCTATAAATATTAAGGAATTGGATAAGTATTATAAAGAAGCAACTTTAATAAATGAAGTACCAAATCTAATAGAAACAAAATATGAATATTACAAAGATGATAATATTATAAAATATATAAAGCTATTTAAAGAAAAATATAATTCAGAAATAGATATTGTTACTAATCATGTCAACCCTTTACGTTTTGGAGAAAAGTATTATTTAAAGTTTAAGAAAAATAATACTTTAAAAGTATTTCTACATGCTACTGCTTTAAGATTAAATCTTGATGATCAAAAAGAAATTAAAAGTATTGAGGCTAGCACTAATTCCAATAAAAAATTATTATTAAAATCTAAGTATTTTATCTTGGCTATGGGAGGAATAGAAAATGCCCGTTTTTTACTTCTAAATTTAGGTAAAATTCCATATGAAACTATTAATAATAGACCTATTATAGGAAGTTTTTTTCAAGAACATTACGGCTTTACTGCAGGAACACTTCTTTTGAATCAAAAAGTTTCAAAACTATTAGATATAGAAAAAACAGTAACAATGAATAGTAAATTAGAAACTGAAACATATTTAGTTCCTTCTGAATTAACTCAAGAAAATCAAAAAATATTAAACTGTAGAATAACTCTTTATAAAAAAAATTGGAACTCTTTATTTGGTCCTTATGATCTTGATAAAAATACATTAAAATATAATTTCAGAAGTTATTTAAATGACTATATCTCTAGTATGAAAGGGCCTTATGAGTGGATTTCGGCTAATAAAAAAGTAAATAATATCCCCCAAAGGGTTTATATAGGATTAGAACAATCACCGAATCCAAATAGTAGAGTTTCACTTATTAATAAACTGGATAATTTTGGGCAAAGAAAAGCAGCCTTAGATTGGAGATTAAATGAGATTGATGAGTTATCTATTAAAAATATTACTAAGTGGTTTGCTAATTCCATAGGAGCAAATGCTTTAGGTAGAATGAAAATAGATAATGATATATTTAATATAAATAGAGAAAATCTGAATTCTTCCATATCAGGCGGTTACCATCATATGGGAACTACCAGAATGGGTTCAAATATGAATTCCAGCGTAGTTGATAAGAATAGTAAGTATCATCAAATAGACAACCTATTTATTGCCGGTAGTTCTGTATTTCCAACTAGCGGTTCTACAAATCCAACGTTTACAATAGTTGCTTTAGCAACAAGGTTAGCTGAACATATTATTACAAAGTTTTAATTATTTTTAATACTATGTAAATAAATAAAAATTGAAATTATAATAGAGATTGATTGAACGATTAAAATATTAATAATTATAGGGTCTGTAAAAGAAATATTAATTAATTTTAATAAAGATATCGGTAATAAAAATATAAATAAAAAATTTATTAATAATAAATTATGATGAATTTTTTTATTTTGATAAAATCTACTTAATATCAAATTTAAGTTTGGTATAAGAATTATTGGAATGAATATTATAAATATAAAACTTATAGACCCTGCATAGTCATAAAAATGTATAAGATCAGTGAAATTTTTAGGTAATAGGTTTAAGTTTATTGAGAAATAGTAGATTAATATAAATAAAACAGAATAAATAAAGCCTAAAAAAAATTTACTTAATAAATATACAATAATTTGCATTTAATTTATGTCCCAAGTTATTTATTTTTTAGACGTTAACAAATACAAAACATTATTAAAAGAATTTAAAAGGAAATAATTAGAAAAATGTTAGTTACTAATAATAATTCTATTGCGCAATTTGTTTCTGGGAATCTTGAACAATGGAAAGTATATCATCATGATAAATATGTTTTATGGCTTGCTGGAGATAATTTAGATAAAAAATATAAACATATATTTAAAAGTCTTAATAGCCATAAAAATATTAGTAAGTTACTTTTAAAAACAATAGTTGAAAAACTAGATGATCATTTCGGAATAATATGCATCGCAGAAAAATGGGCATTTGCAGCAGTAGATTGTATTAGGTCATATCCAATTTTTTGGAAAAAGGCTAAAAATAAATTTATATTTTCTCCACAGGCAGTAAGTATTATTTCTAAAGAAGGAGAATCTATAGATAGTGATCAATTGACAGCTTTTAGGATGTCAGGATACTCAATTGATGATGGAACTTTATGGCAGAATATTAATAGTTTAAATGGTGGAAACTATATATATATTAATAATAAAAGTGATTTTTATGTTGAAAGCTACTTTTCATATACACCTTGGAAACCTCTTTTTAAAACATATACTGAATTTAAAAAACAACTAAAGAATGAAATAAATAATCTTTTGAAAAACATAATAGTGAAATCTAATGGAAGAACAATTGTAATTCCATTATCAGCGGGATTAGATTCTAGATTAATTGTATCTGGTTTAAAACATTTAAATTATAAAAAAGTAAAATGTTTTTCATATGGATTGAAGAATAACTTTGAAAGTAAGATGTCTAGTCTTATTGCAAATAAGTTAGGTTATAGATGGAAATTTATAGAGATTAATCAAAAAATTGCTAAAAATTTTTATAAAAGTAAGAATTATAAATATTTTATGGCTAATAGTAATGATGGTTGTGCAACCTCAACTATACAAGGATTATACTCTATAAATAAAATATTACAGGATAATTATATATGTAAAGATGATATAATAATCAATGGTAATTCAGGTGATTTTATTTCTGGGGGCCATGTCCCAAAAAATACTATATCAAATAGTAAAGATATAAATAAATTGTTTGAAGAAGTCTTTGATGAGCATTATAGAAAACATTATGGATTATGGCCAAATTTAATGAATAAAAAAAATGAAGAGATAGTAAAGAGTCTATTATTTAACCAATTAATTAAAAATATAGATGAAAAAGATATTGAATTGGAAGCGCATGGTATTGCAGAGTTTTTGGAGTATCAAAATAGACAAACAAAATATGTAATTAACTCACAAAGAATTTATGAATTTTATAATTTAAAATGGCAATTACCTTTATGGGAAAAGTCATTTATTAAATTTTGGTCTAGTGTTCCATTGAAGTATAAAACCGATCAAAAATTATATAAAGATGTTTTAAGAGATCTAAATATGGGAGGAGTTTGGGGAAGAGAATTTGATTCTACATCTTATGTTTCTCCTAAATGGATAAGGTTTTTAAGAGTAGCTTTAAAAGTTTATTTTTTATTTGTAGGAAAAAATAAATGGCATAATTTTGAAAAAAAATATTTAGAATATTGGACAGACAATATATGTGGACAAAGTATTCTTCCTTATAAAAAAATAGTAAATAATGAAAATGTTAGTCGACATTATGTATCATGGTTAACCATTTTCTCTGAAGAAATTGTATTGAATTCTAATTGGCAAAAGTTAGATATTGGAAATGATTTTAAAATATAATCAGGAATACTATAATTAATAATATGAACATTCTATTTGTGACAAGGCTTTATTCTGGCTTTGAAAAAAGCTTATACCAAAAAGCATGGAAGCCTGAGGGAGTTCCAACAATATATAATCTTTTTAATCGGTTGTGTAAGAGCCATAAATTATCAATTATTTTTACAGCTAAAGATTCTGGTGCTACTTATTCTTCAAATTGGAAGGAAACAAAAGATCTAGATGTCAAATTAAAGAATTTAAAGGCAGATATAACTGTGCTTTGCGGAATAAAATTTTTTTTTAATTTTATACCTAGAAAGATGGCCATGATTATTAGAGACATAAGGCAATTTATTATGGTTGTAAGTTATATTAATAAGATTAAACCGGATATTATTTATTGTGACTCAGCTAATGTAATAATTGCATATTTACTTACAATAATTTTTCGAAAAAAGCCTGTTGTAGTTAGAGTATTAGGAATTTGTTCTTTTTGGAGGTCTATTACTAATAGTAAAAGAATAGTACATAGAATTTATAAATTTGCTTTTAAAGGAAAATTTTCTGCTGTAATAGGTACTCAAGATGGAAGTGGAATAGAATATTGGTTTGAAGATACGTTACATAAAAATGTTTCAAGGCATGTTTTGCTTAATGGAGTAGATAAGCCTCCAAAAATAAAAAAATACATTAAAAAGCATAAAACAATTTTATTTGTAGGTAGGTTAGAAGAATATAAAGGGATAATTAATTTTTTAAGTGCCATTATAAAAATATTTAAAGAAACAAAATATACATTTGATGTTATTATTGTTGGAGATGGCACCTTGTATAATCAAGCTATTAGAATATGTAAAGAAGCTGGTTTTTTAAGTCAATTTAGATTTTTAAAAAGTATTCCTCATAAAGATGTCTTAAAACATCATATAAATTCGGATATATACGTTTCTGCAAACAAAGATGGAAATCTTATTAATACAAATCTTGAGGCAATAAGTTCAAATGCATGCATGATAATACCTAAACCACAACATAATAAATTTATAGATATTGAAACACATAAATTACTTAAAAACGCAGTAACTTATTATGACGTAAACAATGTTAATGATTTAAAAGAAAAAATTTTATATTTCTTACGAAACCCAGATAAAATTATAGAATTTAAAAATAGGATTTCTACTTCAAAATTAAAATTCATAAGAACATGGGATGAAAGAATGGTTGAAGAAGAAAATATATTAAAAAATATAGTAGTTAATAATTTAAGGTAAAATACTATGTGTGGAATTTTTGGAATAATTGGAAAAAATAAAAATAGTTTAGCTAATATTTACAAGCTAGCTAAGTATGCGAAAAGAAGAGGTTCTGACTCTAGTGGAGTATTGTTATTTCAAGATAAGTATTCAGTTGAGAGGGCTGATTTTGATATATCAAAACTTATAAAAAAAATAGACATAAATACTCCTGAAATATTTCTAGGAATAGGAAGATTAATTACTAATGATAATGAAATTAATCAACCTTTTTTAAGTGATGATATATGTGTATTTCATAATGGAATTGTTGTAAATGATAATGAAATTTTTGCACAAGAAAATATCAAGCGCATTAGTGCTCTAGATACAGAAGTTTTTCACGCGTTAATTAAAAAATTCATAAAGAATAGAAATTTAGAAGAATTTAAAGAAATATTTTTAACTAGATGTAAAGGCACATTTTCAGTAGCCATAGCTTTGCCTAAATTAGGAAAGTTAATACTGTTTTCTAATCATGGAAGCTTATACATAGGAGACAAGGAAAATATGACAATATTTTCTTCAGAAAAACATCATTTATTAAGCCTTCAATGTAAAAATATAATAAATTTGAATAAAGATATTAAAATTATAGATATACCTAAAATTAATAATGAAAAAATTTTAATAAAAGACTATAAAGTCAAAAGAAGATTACTTGTTTCTAAAAGAAAATTTTCGCATTATAAAGAAAAAATTCTAGATAAAACTAAGCCTCATCTTATAAGGTGTACAAAATGTTTACTTCCGCATACTTTTCCATTTATTAGCTTTAATGAGAAAGGAGTATGTAATTATTGCACAAATCATAAATCTAGAATTGCCACAAAACCTAAACAGGACCTACTTAAAATATTAGAAAATTATAGAAAAAAAAGTGGTCCAGATTGTATCGTTCCTTTTTCAGGTGGACGGGATAGTTCATATGCTCTTCATTTAATTGTAAATGAGTTGAATATGAAACCTATTACTTATACCTATGATTGGGGTATGACATCGGATATTGGACGACGAAATATTAGTAGGGTATGCTCCCAGCTAGGAGTAGAAAATATTATTGTCTCTGCTGATATTCAAAAAAAAAGAAATAATATAAGAAAGAATATTAATGCTTGGCTAAAAAACCCCCATTTAGGAATGGTAAATATATTTACTGCTGGGGATAAACATTTTTATAAATATATTGAAGATGTAAAAAAAGAAATCAACATTAGTCTTAATTTATGGGGATATAGCCCATTTGAAGTTACACACTTTAAAGCAGGATTTTTAGGTTATCCTCCAGATTTTCAAACAGCAAGGACCTATACTTATGGTGCAATGAAGCAATTAAGATATCAATTTTTAAGGTTTAAAACTATGTTACAAAATCCATCTTATTTTAATTCTTCTTTATGGGATTCTCTATCAGGAGAATATTATCGAAGCTTTAAAAATAAAGATGATTATTATTATATATTTGATTATCTCCCATGGGATGAAAAAGTAGTAGATAAAACATTAATCAATGAATATAAATGGGAGTTAGCTAGAGATACTTCTACTACTTGGAGAATAGGAGATGGTACAGCTGGATTTTATAATTATAT
>PAYS01000039.1 GCA_002715265.1 Candidatus Pelagibacterales bacterium | reverse complement strand
GGACCTGAATCAGACCCTAAATTATGTGCTCCTTTAGGAAATAATGTAAAAATAATACAGAAAAAGGATTTACAACTTATTCAGGCGCATGAGATTTTAAAAGATTTATTTTAGATTTTGTATTATATAATAAAATATTCTGCATTTTTTTCATTTCTTATTTGTGTTTTTTTTGATATATATGTAATTTTCATGCGCTATATAGTTTTAATAAGTTAGGAGTAGAAGAATAACAAAAAGAACAGTTAAATCTCAGAATAGTTTTGATGAGACTTATAAAGTAAATAAACAGATTGAGGCAAGTTCTATCAGAGTAATTGATCAAGAAGGAAAAATGATTGGAGTAGTTTCTTTAGAAAAAGGACTTAATTTAGCAAAAGAGGCTGGTTTAGATTTAGTTGAAGTATCCCCAAATGCAAAACCGCCTGTTTGTAAAGTCATAGAATATGGAAAATTTAAGTATTCTGCTCAAAAAAAAGCTGCTGAAGCAAGGAAGAAGCAAAAAATTATTGAAGTTAAAGAAATTAAATACCGACCTAACATAGATAATAATGATTATGAAATTAAGCTTAAAAGTCTTAGAAAATTTATAAATGCTGGAGATAAAGTTAAAGTTACAATGAGATTTAGAGGTAGAGAATTATCTCATCAAGAATTAGGTGCAAAAGTTTTACAAAGAATTAGAGATGATCTTGATGAGACAGTTAAAATAGAACAATTTCCTAAATTAGAGGGAAAACAAATGGTGCAAATTTTTGCACCTAATTTATCTGAAAAAAAATGATTTTCTATGGACAAAATTAACAATTTTCTTTAAAGAAGATGGTTCAATTAAATTTTAAGTAATTTATATTAATTAGGGATAGATTGTATGCCAAAAATAAAAACCAAAAGTGGAGCTAAAAAACGTTTTAGTTTAACTAGTTCTGGAAAGGTTAAGATGAATCAAGCAGGTAAAAGGCATGGTATGATTAAGCGCACTGCTAAATTCATTAGAAATGCTAGAGGGTCTACTATTATGGCTGATGCAGATGCAAAAATTATTAAAAATAATTTTTTACGAAATAGTCTTTAATTATAATATTTTTGAGAGGATAAAAAATGTCTCGAGTTAAACGTGGTGTTACTGCCCATAGTAGACATCTAAAAGTGATAAAAGCGGCTAAAGGTGCAAGAGGAAGACAAAAAAATACATTTAGAGCTGCAATACAGCGAGTAGAAAAAAGTGGACAGTATGCTTATAGAGATAGAAAAGTAAAGAAAAGAACTTTCAGGGGGTTATGGATTCAGCGTATTAATGCAGCTGCTAGAGAGTTAGGATATAATTATTCAGTATTAATTAGTAAACTAAATGCTTCAGGGTATGATATTAATAGAAAGATGCTTGCTGATTTAGCTGTTAAAGAACCAGATTCCTTTAAGGCCTTATTAGAACAAGTAAATAAATCTTAAAAAGTATACCTAAGTTTTTTTACATTTTTTATTTATATGTTTTATACTTTAAATAAATAATTCTTATTAAATGTTTGTTAGTAGGTATACTATGAAAGATTCTAAAGAATTAAAAGACGATATATTAGAGAAAATTTCTAAAGTTGATAACCATACTGAATTGCAGAATATTAAAGTTGTTGAGTTAGGAAAAAAGGGTCGTATTTCATTATTAATGAAATCATTGGGCAGTTTAAGCATAGAAGATAAAAAAAGATTAGGTAAAGAGTACAATATTCTTAGACAAGATATAATTCAAGAATTTGAAAAAAAATACAAAGAACTTGACTCTATAGAGATAAATAAAAAAATAAGCGATGAAAGTTCTGATATTACCTTGCCAGTCCGAAATGGAAATTTTGATGAAGAGGGAAAAATACATCCAATTACAGGTACAATTGATAAAATCATATCTATTTTCTCTAATTTTGGTTTTTCCGTTGAAACTGGCCCTGATATAGAAGAAGATTTTTATAATTTTACGGCATTAAATATCCCTGAGGAACATCCTGCTAGACAAGATCATGATACTTTTTATTTAAAAAATAAAAATTTTAAGGATAGAAAACTTCTACGAACACATACCTCGCCTGTTCAGATAAGAACTATGAAAAATTCAAATCCTCCGATTAGGATAATTGCTCCAGGCAGAACATTTAGGTGTGATGATGACGCAACGCATTCTCCAATGTTTCATCAAGTTGAAGGCTTAGTAATTGATAAGAAAATTAATATGGGGCATTTAAAAGGTTTGATTAAAAATTTCTGTGAAACTTTCTTTGATGTTAGTAATTTACCTGTTAGGTTTAGACCTTCTTATTTCCCTTTTACGGAACCATCTGCAGAAGTAGATATTGGTTATAGTAAAGAAGGTGGCAATATTATTATTGGTTCCGGATCTAAATGGCTTGAAGTTATGGGTTGCGGTATGGTTCATCCAAAAGTATTAATGAATTGCAACCTTGACCCTGAAGAATGGCAAGGGTTTGCATTTGGGTTGGGTGTTGAGAGATTTGCTATGCTTAAATATGGTATAGCAGATTTAAGAAATTTTTATGAAGGAGATATTAGGTGGTTGGAGCATTATGGCTTTAGTCTGGATAATTTATATTCTTCTATATTGACTAAAAACTGAGGGGGAATAGTTTTGCGGTTTTCTTTATCATGGTTAGAGGAACATATTGATTTAAATTCAGATACTAGGACTGAGGATATTGTTAAAGGTTTGACAAGTTTAGGTTTAGAAGTTGAATATGTTGATGATCCTTCTGAAAAATTGAAACACTTTTTAGTAGCTAAGATATTAGATGTTAAGACTCATCCGAATGCAGATCGACTAAATATCTGCACGGTAAATATTGGAAAAAAACAAGTTGAGGTAGTATGCGGTGCCAAAAATGCCAGAAAGAATATTAATGTTGTATTTGCCCCAATTGGTTGCATTATACCTTCTTCAGGTATGGAGTTAAAGAAAAAAGAAATTAGAGGCTTTACTGGAGATGGGATGCTTTGTTCAGGTGAAGAATTAGGCTTAGAAGAAGAAAGTGATGGGATAATTGAATTATCAAAAGATTTAGAACCAGGAATATTTTTATCTGATTTAAAAGAGTATAATGATGTAATAATAGAAATAGGTTTGACACCCAATAGGGGGGATTGTGCAAGTGTATTAGGAATTTCTAGGGAACTTGCAGCCTTGGGTCTTGGGTTATTAAAAGAAAAAAAAATAAAAACAATAAAGGAAACTTTTAAATCACCTATTTCTTGGAATATAGATTTAAATGAAGAAAATAAGGAGGCATGTGGTTTTGTATCAGGTAGATATTTTAAAGGTCTAAAAAATAGAGAAAGCCCTGACTGGTTAAAAAAAAGATTATTATCTATAGGTTTAAGGCCCATTTCTTGTTTAGTGGATTTAACTAATTTTATTACATTTGATTTGGGCAGGCCATTACATGTGTTTGATGCAAAAAAGCTTCATGGGGATTTAACTATAAAAATATCAAAAGGAAATGAAAAGATTACAGCATTAGATGGTAAAAATTATAATCTTGATCCCGGTATTTTATCTATTGCAGACAAAAATACTATTGTTTCTATAGCAGGAGTAATAGGAGGAGAAGATAGTTCTTGTGATTTTAATACTACGGAAATGTTTCTTGAGTCGGCATTATTTGATCCTATTTATGTGTCTAATTCTGGAAGAAAATTAAATATACTTTCTGACGCGAGATATCGTTTTGAAAGGGGTGTTGATCCTTTATATGTAGAGCAAGGTTTAAATATTATGACCAATTTAGTTTTAGATTTATGTGGAGGTGAGGTAAGCGAAATAGTTACTTGTGGTTCAATAAAGAACAGTAATAATATAATTATTTATAATTTTGATAAGGTCAATCACTATAGCGGTTTATCAATTGAAGTTTCAAAACAAAAAAATATTTTAACAAAACTTGGATTTGAAATTACTGAAAAAAACGATACTTGTTTGGTTAAGGTTCCTTCATGGAGAAATGATATAAATAGCGAAGTTGATTTGATAGAAGAGATTATTAGATTAAATGGCTATGATAATATTAAAGAGTTAGAATTGCCTTTTTATAATTCTAACAAATCTGTTTTATCTGATATTGAAATTAGAAATAGGTCTATAAGGAATTCTCTAATAAAAAGAGGATTATATGAGTCAGTTACATTTTCTTTTTTATCTGAAAAAGACACAAAATTGTATAATGATGATAACAATTTTATAGAATTAGATAATCCCATTTCAGAGGATTTATCTATTATGAGAAATTCTTTATTGCCTAATTTAGTAAATAATTTTTTTAAGAATATAAATAAAGGATTAAAAAATGCAGGACTATTTGAAGTAGGGTCTATTTATTTAGGAGATGAATATTCTGATCAAGTGAATTCAGCAGCAGGAGTAAGAAGCGGTATAGCAGGAAATAGGCATTGGTCGGAAAAATCTAGAAATGTGGATCTATATGACGTTAAAAAAGATTTGTATATGGCTATAAGTTCTTTAGGAGTAAATTTAAACAATATATCTTTATCTAGAAATGCTCCCATAAGATATCATCCTGGTCGGTCTGGTATAGTATCATTAGGAAAGGAAATTTTAGGTTATTTTGGAGAACTGCACCCAAACTTAACTAAAAGATTTAGTGGAATGCGTATTATGGCATTTGAAGTTTTTCCTGATAATCTGCCAAGTTCATTTAAACCTAAAAAAAATAAAATTTATAAGAAATATAATTTAATGCCTATAAAAAGAGATTTTTCATTTTTTATTGAATATGGTACAGAATCTGATCATATAAAAAAAACAATTAAAAAAGTACTAAATAATCAAGGTTTAGTAGATCTATTAGATATTAATATTTTTGATTTATATAGTGATAATAATTTATTAGATGCTAAAACATCTATAGCTTTGGAAATTATTATGCAGCCAATTGAAAAAACACTTAATGAGGATGAAATAAAGTCTATTTCTGACTCAATTATTGAAAATATTAGAGTGGAAAACAATGCCATTCTCAAAGAATAGTAAAGGAGAGGTGGCCGAGCGGTCGAAGGCGCACGCTTGGAAAGCGTGTATACAGGAAACTGTATCGTGGGTTCGAATCCCATCCTCTCCGCCATTATCTAATTTTTTATAAATTTTTCAAAAGATATTTTAGTAAAGGTAAGTTAATGAAAATAGCTATAATAACTTCTAATGAGACGCGGCATATATTTTTCAGAAAACTTGTAAATACTTTCAATAATATATCTGTTGTATATTGCTTATGCGAGAAAACTGATCAAAATCAATTTACTCAAGTCATTACTAATAAAGATAGTACTAAAAAAGAAAAGGAACATTTTTTACAACGTAGAAATACAGAAATAGATTTTTTTCAATTATTTGTAGAAAAAATGAATGAACCAAAAAAAATAATTTTCTCTGATAAGGGAACTATAAATAAAAATATACAAATACAAAATGATCTTTATGCCTCAAATCCAGATGTAATAATTTCATATGGATGCTCAATTATTGATAAAGCAGTTATCGAAAAGTTTAATGGAAAATTTATAAATATACATTTAGGTTTATCACCTTATTATAGAGGAGTAGGTACTAATTTGTGGCCTTTAGTGAATAATGAACCTGAATATATAGGTGTAACATATATGTTTATTGATGAGAATATAGATACTGGAGATATAATTCATCAAATACGACCAAATCTTTATCAACATGACAATGTACATACTTTAGGAAATAGACTTATTAAAGATATGGCATTAGAACTAGAACTTCTTTTATTGAAATTAAATTTAATTACACCTGTTAAGCAATGGAAAAATTTGAGTGATAAAGTTTATAAAAAAAAAGATTTTGACGAAAATTGTTTAATTCAAATGGAGAATAATTTTAAAAAGGGTATGTTACAAGATTATCTATCCAATAAAAAAGAAAGAGACAGTAAAGTGCCTATAATAGTTTTCGGAAAAAAACAATGAAGTCTATTATGTATCATTATGTTCAAGATTTTAATTCTAAAATGCAATATTTTAGTTATTTAAATTATAATAATTTTTTGAAACAAATATTATTTTTTAAAAAAAAGTTTAACTTTATAGATTGTAAAAATATTAAAAGTTTTAGTTTTAATACAGATATTAAAGATAAAATATTTTTAACTTTTGATGATGGTTTGCTATGTCACTATGATTATGTATTTAAAATTTTAAGAAAATATAATTTAAATGCTATTTTTTATATTCCTACGGCTCCATTTTCCAAAGAAAAGATTTTAGATGTACATAAAATTCATTTAATTTTAGGTGCTTACGGCGGATTTAAGTCTTGTCAAATTATGGATAAATATTTAGATAAAGAAATGTTAGATATAAATTTAATAGAGGAATATGAAAAACTCACTTATAAATTACAAGTCAACTCTGATTATGTAAATAAATTTAAAAGAACTTTAAATTATTATATTAAATATGAATTTAGAGAATATTTTATAAATAAAATATTTGTTTATTTCTTTGGAAATGTGGAAAAAGACTTGCTTAATAAAGTTTATATGTCTTTAGATCAAATTGATGAAATGTATAAAGCGGGCATGGTGATAGGAAGTCATGGTGTTAATCATAAAATCATGTCTAGATTAAGTGATTCTGAATTTAAAAAAGAAATAGATGATAGTTTTGATTTGCTTGAAAAATATACTGATTATAAGACATTTTGTTATCCTTATGGCGGGTTTAATACTTTTCATAGTGAGATTGAAAATTATTTAAATAAAAAATCTGTATTATTTTCTGTTAATGTTGAAAGTAGAGATATTAGCCTAGATGATTTAAAAACTAGAAAACAAGCTCTACCTAGATATGATTGTAATGAATTTAAATATGGCCAAATTTCTACTTAATTTTATTTATTAATTCCCAATTATTATTATTTTTTTTCCAGAGATGTTTTGGTCTATTCTTATCTATTGTTTCCCAAAAAGTGTCTTCACTAATATTCATATATTCCAACATATCTATAACATATTTTTTAGGAATTTCTGCGTCAAATTTATTAACTAAAATTATACCTTCTTCTCTCGTAATTTTGTTATTTCTAATTTCTTGAGCGGCATCGTAAGAAGCTCTGCCAAGTCCAAATTTTATAAAAGAAGTAAAATAATGCAACGTATCCATTTTATCATCTATTCCTGAATATTTAGAATAACTTCCTTCAGTTCTTTCATCATTTGAAGAAAAACCAGTATTATTTACAGCATAGTAATACATTTCTTGAGGATCCCATTTTAAATAATAACCTAAATAATGCATTTCTATATTTATTTTTTTTACGAATTTTTTCTCTAATGGAAGATATAGATTTAAATCGCTTTCTCTTACATTATGTTTGTTAATTAATTCCCTAGCTGACACTCCTCCCAATATTAATTTATCTAAATCTCTCTCACCGGTAAAAAATTTATTATCCATTAATGGTGTATCATTTTCTTCTATATTATTTCCATATTCTGCTTGATTTTCTCCATAAAATATTAAGGGAATATTTTTTTCTAAAGCTATACGAGGACCTACTATTTTTTGACCAATAATAAAAGGTTGAAAGGGGTGACATAAGTTTAAAAAAGCAAATTTAGTTATTAATCTGTGTAATTTACCATTTGGAGTTACTAATATATTATCAAAACCACCAATATCTATCCAATTTTGAAAATTTTTCCATCCTATATCTGTGTATTGATGTGGAGCCCAAGTTACTGTTAATGGATTCATATTATATTTATATTTTAGTATATGTGATGTAAAGGCACTATCTTTGCCTCCACTTCCTGGTATTACACAATCATAACTACCATTTCTACTTCTGTATTTATCACATAGTTCTCTTAGTTCTCTTTCTCGTGCTTCCCAATCTATTTTATTATTCTTAATCTCTGCATAGTTACATGCATTACATACTCCATCGTCATCAAATATAATAGTTTCTTTTACATCTTTTTGTTTAGCAAACTCTACTACCGATGAGGGCCGTTGATTTGAAATTACACATTTTTTGCAATAAATAACTTTTTCTGGCAGTTTTTTCATAAGAAATCCCATACATAATTTTTGTTTACTTATATTGATAAATACTTATATTGAAGACCATAAATTTATTTTCATTAATTTAGCATTCATAGGTTAGTTTAAGATGGTATTTAACATTAATGTATATAATATAAATCATGTATTCAATTTATAAAAATAAAATCTCAATAATTACTGGTGCATATGGTTTTATAGGTTTTCATGTTGCTAAAAGATTAGCATATAATGGTTGTAAGGTATTATTAGTAGATAGGGTTCCAAAATCTAAATTAGATAAATATTTTAAAAAATTATTAAAAAATCCTAATGTGATTGGATATATAGTTTCAGATTTAAACGATGGAAAATTTTTAAAGAAATCTAAAAAGTATGATTTAGTAGGAGCAAATATTTTTCATTTTGCAGCAAGATTAGGAGTAAAATATATTACAACAAATCCATATAATTCCTTTAAAAATAATTTAAGTTTAACGATTAATGCTATAGAAATGGCAAATAAAATAGGAGCTAGTTGTTTTATATTTCCTTCTACTAGTGAAGTATATGATTGGGGAGCTAGAAAAATTCTAGTTAAAAATAACACGCCAGTTCAGGTAAAAAATGCAATTGTTTTTGACTCTTTAAATGATAGCAGGTTAAGTTATGCACTATCAAAATTTACGGGAGAAATTCTTAATTTTACTAATAAAATGGAAAATAAAATTGAAGCTGTAAATTTGAGAATTTTTAATTCCTATGGCCCTAGAATGGGAATGAGGCATGTGATCCCTGAAATTTATAAGAGAGCTTACTTAGCAAATATTAAGAATAATAAGAATCCTGATATAGGAGTTTATTCAGTAAATCATAAAAGAAGTTTCTGTTTTATTGAAGATACAGTTGATCAAATTATCAATTCATTAAACCATATGAAAGAAGATAAAGTAAATATATTTAATATTGGAAACCCAAGTGCACCAATTAAAATAGGTGACTTAGCCAAAAAAATATTAGAGAGTCAAAATATGGAAGGTAATATAATACCCCTAATTAACAAAAATGATAATATTCGATTTCGAACTTTTAAAATATCAAAAAAATTATTGCATAATAAGACTTTTGTAAGCTTGGATGATGGTTTGAATAAAACACTAGATTATTATAAAAAAGAAATAAAAAAATTTATTTTATAAATAGGATAAATAAATGAAAAATTTAAATGTTTTAGTAACAGGGGCTGATGGTTTTATAGGATCTCATCTGTGTGAAGAACTAGTTAAACAAGGTTTTCATGTTAAAGTATTAGTAGCATATAACTCTTTTAACTCTATAGGTTGGTTAAATGATTTATCTAAACGTAAATTAAAATCTATTGAGATTATCTTCGGCGATATTAGAGATGTTGATTTAATAAATAAAATTTCTAGAAAAATTAATATTATTTTTCATTTGGCGGCATTAATAGCAATTCCCTATTCATATAGAGCCCCAAGATCATATATTGAAACCAATGTATTAGGTACATTAAATATTTTACAAGCCTGTATGAATAATTCCATTGATAAATTAATATCAACCTCAACCAGTGAAGTTTATGGTACTGCTAAATATACACCGATAGATGAAAAGCATATTTTGCAAGCGCAATCACCTTATGCAGCTTCTAAAATTGCTGCTGACCATTTGATAGAATCTTATTATAAAACTTATAAAGTACCCGCTGTTATTTTAAGACCTTTTAATACTTATGGTCCTCGTCAAAGTGAAAGAGCTGTTATACCAACTGTTATTAGACAAATAATAGATCCAAATTGTAAAAAAATAAAAATTGGAGATACGTCTCCTATTAGAGATTTTAATTTTGTTAAAGATACTGCTAACGCATTTATTAAATTAGCTTCGGCAAATAATGTTGAATATGGGAATGCATATAATGCAGGTTCTGGTAGATCTGTTTCTATAGGTGAAACAATTAAAATAATAAATAAAATTACGAAAAATAAAAAAGTTTATGAAACTAGTAAAGAACGATTAAGACCGCAAACATCAGAAGTTTTTAATTTAATTGCATCATCAAAAAAATTAGAACTTTTAACAGGTTGGAAGCCTAAAACTTCTTTGGAAAGTGGTTTAGAAAAGACGATTACGTGGTGGAAAAAAAATTTAAATAAGAACATTATTAATAATAGTTCTGATTATAAAATATAATTATTTAACTGGATTTCTTAAAACCTATATGTTTGTTAATTAATTCCCTAGCTGACACTCCTCCCAATATTAATTTATCTAAATCTCTCTCACCGGTAAATAATTTATTATCCATTAATGGTGTATCATTTTCTTCTATATTATTTCCATATTCTGCTCTAATTGTTAAAAATAGCTATTTTTCTTTTCATATTTAATAAATTCCTCTACCCCTTTATTAATAGTAAATTCAGCAGACCACTTAAATACTTTTTTTACATAACTTACATCTAAAACTAAACTAGATTTGATGGTATTTTTAGATATATATTCATATATATCTTTTTTTTTACCATAATTTTTAATTATTTCATTAGTTAATTTTTTTATAGATGTCGCTTTACCAGTTCCAACATTATAAATACCAGAAACGGGCTTTAAAACAATCTTATGCATCAATAAGGATATATCATCAATAAATATAAAATCTCTAATTGAATAAAAATTATTTAAAATAATTCTTTCACTATTTATTTGTCTAATAATATCATAAAATATAGTACTTTTTGACATATACTTGCCATAAACATTAGATAGCCTTAATACAATACCATTATTATTTAATACAATTTTTTCACTTAATAATTTATTACTTACATAATTATTATGATCAAATGTTGGAGAGTTTTCATTTAATTTATTCTTCGACTTTGCATAAACTGCAGCACTTGAAATATAAATCATTTTATCAGAAAAAAAATTTGCAAGTTCTATTAATATATCTAAATTAAAATTGTTTGCACTATTATTATTTATATTATTATCCGCTAAATGAATCAGAAAAGAGTCTTGATTACATAAAGATTTTACTTCTCCGTAATCTTTAACTACATAATCTACCAGATTGTTTTTTTTTCTCGATACAGCTATTACATTTTCATAGTTATTTTTAAAATATTTGGTAATATTCTGACCAATAAATCCTGATGCTCCAGTAATAATTATGTTCATAAATTTATTAAGCCTTGAATATCTTTTACAAAAATTTTTTTTCCTTCTTCTTTTTTTTCTATAATATCTATAAAAGGATTTGACATAATATAAAATTTACCATGATTATTTATAGTATTAAATAATAAATTTTATCATAATTCAATATTATTATAAAAAAGAAATAAAAAAATTTATTTAAAAAACATGTTTTTTATTAGTTGAGTTTTTTCTTAATGCTGTTTTTATGCCTGTCAAAAATTGTTTTTTTGCACCTCCAAAATAATAAGGGTTATTAATGTTTTTAAGTGTTTTATTAAAATTTTTATTTTCTAGTATGAAAGAGATAGTTGTTATAATTTTTTGATAATTAAGTTTTGGAATGTCAATAATATTATTTGGTTTTAGTCTTCCATCTTGTCTATTACCTAGATTTATTGTAGGACATTTAAATATTGCAGTTTCTTTAATTCCACTAGAAGAGTTTCCTAAACAAATAACTTTAAAATTTTTTAGATTTAAAGCTAATATTCCATAATAGTCATAGGCACCTAAGCTTTTATAAAGTTGAAAGTTTTTATAATTTTTTGACCATTTTGAAATTGCATGAATAATATATTCAGAGCCAGCGTCATTATTTGGATATGTAGCTATTATATCAAATTCCTTATTAAGGTGCTTTATAACTTTTTCTAAACTATTTATTAAAGTTTGATTTTTTTCATTTAAACTTGCTATGGGATGAAAAGTAAAAAGTATTATTGGTTTATTTTTATTTAAATTATATTTTTTACAAATTTCTATATGATTGGTGTAATTTTTTTGTTTAATAATATCTAAAGATGGAAGGCCTATTAAAAAAATTCTATCTTTTTCTTCACCCATTTTTATTAAGTTGGTTTTGGCTTTTGTATTTGTAACAAAATGATAATGTGAAAGTTTTGTCATGGCATGTCTTACAGAGTCATCATAGCAACCTCCTTCAGTAATATCTCCTCCTTCAAAATGTGCAGTTAAGATATTTTTTTGTGTAGCTGCCACTAAAGCAGCAAAAGCTTCAAATCTATCACTAGGAACTATAAATAAATCTGGTTTGTGTTTTTCAAGATATAAAGAATATTTTTTTATAGCATCTGCAATAACTATTCCAGTAGATGAATTATTTACTTTTGGAGAAGCAATTTTTTCAATATCCAGTATTTTTTTAAATCCATCTAGTTTTAAAATTTGATAAGTTTCCCCGTATTTCTTTTCTAAATGAGATCCACTAACTAGAATTCTTACTTTATAAATTTTTGAAGAAATAGTCTTCATTATTAGTTCTTTTTGAAGCCAATAGTCTGCTCTATTTCCAGTAAAAAAAATAATTTTCTTCATTTTTATAAGTTACTCTCTTATATTTATTTCAATATATAATATATTTCTTAGTATTAAAATATTCATAGGATATAAAGACATGTATAAAGAAAATAATCAAGAAGGTAAAAATATAAATAATAATAGTTTTTCATTAGGGTCTAGAGTAATTGGAGACAAATATAAGCCATTAATTATAGCAGAAATAGGAATAAACCATGGAGGAGATTTAGATCTAGCAAAACAATTAGTAGAGTTAATCGCAGAGGCAGGAGGAGAATGTGCTAAGTTTCAAATACATATGCCTGAAGAAGAAATGAGTTTAGAAGCAAAAAATATTATCCCCCCTAATACCAATAATAAATCCATTTACTCATTAATTGAGGAGTGTTCTTTTACCCCAGATCAAGACTATGAGCTAAAAGAGTTTTGTGAAAGTTTGGGTTTAATTTATTTAGCAACGGCTTTTTCGAGAAAAGCGGCTGATCAACTATATGAAATGAATGTTGATGCTATTAAGGTAGGGTCAGGAGAATGTAATCATTTGCCACTTATTGAGCATATTAGTAAATTTAATATACCTATGATTGTTTCTACAGGCATGAATTCTATTGATAGCGTTAAGGAAACGGAAAATATTATAAGCAAATATAAAACATCATATGCTTTTTTACATTGTACTAATCGTTATCCAACTGAACCTGAATGGGTAAATTTGAGTGGAATTACAGAAATGAAAGAAAAATTTAACTGTACTATTGGATTTTCTGATCATTCTATTGGTTCAGAAATAGCATTGTCATCTGTTGCTTTAGGTGCAAATATTATTGAGAGACATTTCACTGATGATAAAAATAGAGATGGAGCTGATATATCTTGTTCCATGGATAAAAAGGAATTATGTTGGCTTATATCGCAATCAGAAAATGTTTGGAAAGCTATAGGGGCAGGAAAAAAGCCTCATTCTTCAGAACAAACTACTATTGACTTTGCCTTTGCAAGCTTAGTAGCAGAAGAAAAAATAGACATCGGAGAAGTGTTAACTTCTAAAAATGTTTGGGCTAAAAGGCCTAATACAGGAATTTCAGTAAGCAAATATAATGAAATAATCAGTAATTATTATGCTGATGTTGTAATTGAAAAAAATGAACAAATTACATTTTCTAAAATTAAAAAATTATAGTTTAATATTTATTTATCTTTCTTAACTTAAACATTGCTTCAGCAATTTTAAATTGGTAATCGTCATCTATATCAATAGAGTTTTCTACAGACATTTCGTATGTATATACGTCTTCACAATAGAAGGTATGATTTTTTAGAAGCCAATTGCTGGTAGCTACATATACGGCACCATTAGCTATGTTTAATTCCTTTGTTTTACTTATTGGGCTAAATTTTTTTCCTATTTCGTTTAATGTAGTTATTTCACTAGGGTGAGGAAATTTATATACGCTCATTGCAGACTGTACATTATCATTGATCATAGAAATACCTTTTATTATATCTTTTTTTACTCTTAATGGAGATGTGGGTTGAAGTAGAACTACAATGCCATTAAATTTTAATTTTTTTATTGTATTTCTGATAACGTCAGTAGCTGAAATATGGTCACCTGATAATTTCGTGGGTCTCATAAATGGAACTTCTGCACCACATGACTTAGCTATTTTAGCAATTTTTATATCTTCAGTACTGACTATTACTCTATCAATTAACTTTACCGCTAATGACTGCTTTATAGTCCAATAAATTAGAGGTTTGCCCATAAAATTTTTTATATTTTTATTTTTTAGCCTTTTAGAATTTCCCCTTGCAGGTATAATAGCTATTACTGGTAATTTTTTACTCATTTAATTTCTTTTTTCATAATAATAAAACAGTAGATTTATATTATAAATATTATTATATATGTATTTAATTTTTTAGTTAATTTTTTATTATTATTAATATAAGATCACTCCAAGGCAGATTTTTGTTAAAACTTAAAAAAAATATTTATATTTTCCTTAATAATAAAATTATATCTTGTGATACAATATTACCCTTATTGCTTGAAACAAAGTCAAAAAACCCTTCTATAAATATAATATTTTATTGTTTTAGTTATCAAACTTATTTGTTTTTAAAAAAAAATACCTTATTAATTAAAGGTATTGAAGAGATAGGATATTTAAAATGTTTGACGAGAGAAAATACTAAAAATTGGCATAAATATAAAATATACAGAGTATTTCATCTATTAAAAGTCTTTCCTACGTTATTGAATATTACTTTCAATATACTTTTTAGAAATACATATGTTATACATTTTAAAGCTTTAAATTTTTGGCCTTTTATTTTCTTATATTACATTAATAAAAATAACACTATTTATTCTGACTCTGATAGTTCAGGGTGGTCGCCTTCTTTTTTTAAAGCGGATAATACTATTCATGAAAGAGAAGACCCTAATAAAGAATTTTTAATGAGCTCAGTGCCTGATTTTAAGGGTAAAGCACCAAGAGGAAAAAGGGTAATATCATTTTCTCCTAACTGGCCAATATTGAAACACCCTGCTTTGAAAGATTCTCAAAAATTTATAATTTCTGCGCCACACAAAAGAAGCTATTGGATTAATTATTTAAAAAAAAATGCTGATTATCTGATTGATAGAGAATTAAATATTAATAATAAGCAGGAGTTTTGTGTTTTATTATTAGGGCATATTGGAAAAGAGGTAGATGGTGCTAGGTACTTAAAAAATGAAAATGACTGGACTACTTTGGTAGAGAATATACTAGATATTATTCATGATGTATGGCCAAATATTATTATTTTAATAAAACCTCATATAATCACTGATATGTTAGTATTAAAAAATATTTTAAGTACTAGGCAACATATAAATGTTAAAATTACTTATTTGCACCCTGCGTTGCTAGCAGTAAAAGCAAAGTTTTTTTCAGCGATAATATATTCCACGGCATTCCAATCAGTTAGAAATATGAATGGTATAACTATTGAGTATACTAATCAAAAAGAAGAATATTTAAAAATGGCCAACTATAAATCCATAAGGCCAGAGTATACATCATATTTTTTTAATGATGATGAAGAGGGTTTTAGAGATATATTAAAAGATTTAAAAAATAAACCTAATAACAAATTGCCTTTAGGCATTAATACGGATGATTCTGGGTTAATTAAATATTTATCTAGCTAACAAAAATAATTAATTCCAATTTCTTGGATCCCATAGTTCATTAAAATTATTTTTACCTAATTTTAAAACTTCAGTAATATCTGATTTTGAAATAATATTTTTATCTATTTCTAGTATTTCTTTTACTTGTCTAATATTATCAAAACCAATTACTATTTTTGCATTAGGTATTAGTTGATGTATGCACTGAATTGCTAAATTGCTTTTTTTGACATTAAGTTCTTTTGCAATATTGTTATAGCTCATTAAAGCCTCTTTGAGGTCATTCAATTTAGCTGGAATCATATTAGGTTCCATAAGAAGTAGGCCTTGTATAAATATAGATCTTATTTGTATATCTCCTCCCGATTCAATAAAGTTATTTAGTTCATCTGATAGTATAATACTTTGATTAAAGATATTACCTGGCACTTGAATAATGCTGACTGTGGAATCTTTAGGTATTTCTTTTTCACTGTATAAGGAAAAGCCAAATTTAGATATAGTATTACTTTGTAAAATTTTATATATAAATTTTTTAACATTACCATTTTCCCAATCTATAGGATTATGAAGTAATAAATTTTCAATTTTTTGATTATCTATTTGGGATAAAAAATTTTCTATATTAAGTTTTATATTAAATTTAGGATTATTTTTTAAATTTGGTATTTTAGAGGTGATTTTGGGTTTTGTAGAAAATTGTTTAATCCATTCAATAATAATCTTATGAGAATTTGAATAAGCGAAAGCTGTATCAAAATATTGCAAATTGTTTTTATATATAAAATTAAGAAACTCTATCCTGTTATTAAAATCTATATTTATATTTTTGTTGGCAATTCCATAATTGCAACCTAATTGAGCTGTACCTACTATAATTTTTTTAAGTAAACTATTTTTCATATTATTATTTTACATAATTATAAGTAACTTATTTATTTGTTAATGTATTCTTTATTTTGCTTACTTGTTTACTTAAGTATAATTTACTATAAGTATATATAAAAAATATAATTTATATTTT
>PAYS01000038.1 GCA_002715265.1 Candidatus Pelagibacterales bacterium | reverse complement strand
CCGTCCGCCGCTTTCCGCTAAACCGAAGTTTAGTTTCTCGCTCGACTTGCATGTGTTAGGCGTGCCGCCAGCGTTCACTCTGAGCCAGGATCAAACTCTCAAGTTTGATTTGGTATTTTACCCTCTTTCGAGGGAGAAATTGTATCCTCAATAAAGAGGAATAGCTGACCCGACGTTTGCGTATTAGTTATTTGGTAATAACTAATGTTTTTAAATGCGTAACGTCGAAGTCGCTTGCACGACACATCGCCGCCTACGCATCCCTTTCTTTATTAACAATATCAAACAGCACGAAATAGACATACTTACATAAATATGTCTTTTTCTATTTATACAACCGAAATATTTTTTTTATCGGGTGAAAGGACTATATACGTCTATGTATAAGAAGTGTCAAAGGTATTTTTATTTTTTTTTTATTTTTTTTTTTATCACAAATAATTAATAAAAAATTAAATAACATTAACAAAAGTTAATATATTGTTAACATTGCTTTAATTATAAAAAATGCAAATTCTTACATATAAATTTTACATATATTGCTTTATAAATTATAAAGCCTATTTAATCATTTGTTTAAAATAAAAAGTTTAATTTATCTAGGCTAATCATTATGAAAAAAACATTCTTATATACAGTTATATTTTTAAGTATAAACATATTTATACAAAATCTTGCCAACTCTAATGAAATTAAGCTTGCAGTATTAAAATATGGAACTGTGAATTGGGAACTAAATGTTATTAAACATTATAAATTAGATGAAAAATATGGAATAAATTTAAATGTAACTTATCTAACTAACAAAAATGCTTCTGCAATAGCTTTAATGTCAGATGCAGTGGATATGATAGTAACAGACTGGATATGGGTTAGTAGGCAGAGAGATAAAGGAGAAAAATTTTCTTTAATTCCTTATTCTACCGCAGCAGGTGCAATAATGGTTCCGTCGGATAGCAATATAAATTCATTAAGCGATATTAAGAATGTACAAATTGGAATAGCCGGAGGAAGTATAGATAAAAGCTGGATTTTATTAAGAGCTTATACATTAAAGCAGTACGGTTATGATATTGCCACCGAAGTTGAACCAGCTTATGCTGCCCCTCCACTAATTAATGGTATGGTAATTAAAGGAGAGTTAGATGGTGCATTGAATTATTGGAATTACACGGCACGTTTAAAAGCACGCAACTTCAAAAATATAATTTCAATTACTGATGTATTACCTTCTCTGGGAATAGGAAAGGCACTTCCCTTAATAGGATATGTATTTAGAGAAGAATGGGCCAATGACAACCCTGAAACCATTTCAGGTTTTTTAAAAGCTTCTAATGAAGCCAGACAAATTTTAAATACTAATGATGAGGAATGGAATAGAATAATAAAAATTACTGGTGCTAAAGATAAAGAAACTTTAAGTGCCTTAAAAAAGGGCTTTAGAGATGGTATTCCTGATCAAGATACCAATTTATATATAGAACCAATTAAAAATGCTTTTAAAATATTAGCTGACTTAGGCGGAAAAGATTTAGTTGGTAATAGTAAAGAATTAGCTGATGGAGTAATTTGGTTAAATAATGATTAGAAATAATATTTTAAATAATCCAATTTATATGAGAATAGTTTCTTTTTTACTATTGTTATTTGTATGGCAATTTTTTGCATTCATTCTAAATAGTAGCGTCCTTCCTAGCCCTAATGAAGTTGTAAAAATTTTTATATACGAAATATTCGAAGGAGAAATGCTTTATCATTTAGGAATTACTTTATGGAGAGTTATATTAGCTTTTAGTATAGCTATGCTCTTAGGAATTGGGTTAGGCATAGCTATGGGATCAAGAAAAAATGTAAATATAATGTTAGATGGATGGCACATACTTCTTTTAAACACTCCAGCTTTAGTTACCATAATATTATGTTATGTTTGGTTTGGTCTAAATGAAATAGCTGCGATTACTGCTGTAGCTCTAAATAAAATTCCTAATGTACTTGTAACAGTTAGAGAAGGAACACGTGCAATAGATACTAAACTTTTAGAGGTAGCCAATGTATTTAAAGTAGGAAAAACAAAAAAGTTTTTCAAATTCTTTTTGCCTCAATTATATCCATATATTATGGCAGCAGCAAGAGGAGGCATTGCTCTTATTTGGAAAATAGTTTTAGTTGTTGAATTACTAGGCAGAAGTAATGGAGTTGGATTTAAGCTTAATGAGTTTTTCAATCTTTTTGATATTGCATCATTATTTGCATATACATTAGCGTTTGTAGCTGTAATGGTTTTTGTAGAATATGCAATAGTGAACCCAATAGAAAGGAGGTTAAATAAATGGAGGAACACATAAAAACTGAAGACAATACTTTTGATTTAAACGTTAAAATCAATACAAAAATTTATGAAGATAAAAATCAAAAAACTTTTAATACTGCCATAAAAGATATGATATTTGATGTTCCTCAAGGAGAATTTTGTTCTTTAGTGGGACCCTCGGGTTGCGGTAAAACTACATTATTAAATATGTTATCTGGCCTTGATCAGAATATAGATGGAAATATTAATTACCGAGATGGATCTAAGCCTAATGACTGGCCCATTGGTTATATGTTCCAAGAAGCAAGATTAATTCCTTGGCTGACCGTTAGAGAAAACGTTGATATAGTAACAGATCAAAGTGAGGCCTCAAAAAATTTAGGAATAGAACTTATAAAAGAAATTGAGCTTGAAAAATATATGAATTCATATCCTTCTCAACTATCAGGAGGAATGCAAAGAAGAGTAGCTATAGCTAGAGCATTTGTAAATAAACCTCGCATATTATTGTTAGATGAACCTTTCATTTCATTAGATCAAAATGTTGCAAATTTATTAAGACAAATATTATTAAGATCTTGGCAAAATCAAAAAACAACTATAATTTTTGTTACTCACGATTTAAGAGAAGCTATTTATTTATCTGATAGAATTTTATTTTTATCTAAAGGTCCCTCTAAAATTATTCATGAAAGCCAAATAAATATAAAACGACCAAGACAAACAGATAGTAAAGAAGTTGAAGAAATTAGAAACAAATTACTTGAAACACATCCTGATATATTATCAGGAAAAATTTAATAAGCAGAGAAAACAATGACAAATATTATTTTAAATGTAAAAGATCTATCTAAATCATATGGCAAGATTAAAGCACTTGATAACATCAGTTTCAATATTAAAGAAGCTGAATATGTTTCTCTTTTAGGACCAAATGGAGCAGGAAAAACTACTCTTTTTCAAATTCTAACAGGGCTTTTTGTATCTGATGAAGGAAACGTAGAAATAATTAATTTTGATATGAGGAATAATGCAATAAAAGCCTTGGCACATATTGGGGTTGTTTTTCAACAAATTACTCTTGATATGGATCTTTCCATTATTGAAAATTTACGATTTCATAGTAATTTACATGGTATAAATAATAAAGATTTTATGAATAGAGCTAAGTCTGAATTAGAACAAGTTAACCTTGGCGATAGAATAAATGATAAAGTAAGGTCTTTGTCAGGAGGACAAAAAAGAAGAGTAGAACTTGCAAGATCATTAATTCATAATCCAAAGCTCCTTCTTCTTGATGAACCAACAGTAGGGCTTGATCCGCAAAGCAGAAGAGATCTTTTAGAGTATGTGTTGAAATTAAAAAATGAAAGAAAAATGTCTGTGTTATGGGCTACACATTTAGTAGATGAAGCTGAGAAATCTGATAAAGTAATTATTCTGAATAAAGGCAAAATTATTCAAAATAATGTGCCGGATAAAATTATTTCTGATACTAATACTAAAACGTTACATGACGCTTTTGTATCTCAAACAAAATAAAAAAGTAGGGAAAAAATAATGAAAAAAATAAACGTGATCATCAAATCAACTATTTTATTTTTAGCTTTAATATTTTTATCTTATAAATCCTTTGCTGGAGTTATTTATATTTCAAATGAAGGCAGTGATAATATTACGGTGATAGATTTAAACACTCTTACAATAATAGATACTATAGAAGGTGGAGATAGACCACGTGATATGCACTATTTAAAAGAGCAAGGTCACTTACTAGTTGCTGCTAGCGAGGACGATATTATCAATATAATAGATGTTAATAGTCTTAAAATTATTGGTACTCTAGAAACTGGTGATGATCCTGAAATTTTTGATATTAGCCCAGATGGAAATATAGCTGTTGTCTCTAATGAAGATGACAATGAAGCTACTGTAATTGATATTAAAACAAGAAAGATTCTCAGAGTGATTGAAGACGTTGGAATTGAGCCCGAAGGTGTCACATTTTCTCCAGACGGCAAGCTTGTATTCATCACTTCAGAAGTAACCAATACAGTTATTATTATAGATCCATGGAAAGGTGAAATAATTGAAGAAGTTTTAGTTGGAAATAGGCCAAGAAGAGGAGCGTTTACTCAAGACGGCTCAGAGTATTGGGTTACTAATGAACTTGGTGGTTCAGTTAGCATTTTAAACGCAAAAACTTTTGAAATTATACATACTATAGTATTTTCAAAAAAAGGAATAAGAGATGAAGAAATAACTCCGGTAGATTTTGCTATGAGTAATGATGGAACAAAAGCCTATATTACACTAGGTAGAGCAAAACATGTTGCTGTAGTAGACACAAATTCATATGAAGTTATAGATTATATTTTAGCCGGATCAAGAGTCTGGGGTGCTGCTATCACCAAGGATGATAAAACATTAATTGTTACAAATGGGCAAAGTGACGACATATCTATCATTGATACAGATAAGAGAGCATCAGTTAACTCTATTGCTGTTGGAAGAACTCCTCATACTGTAAGAATTGTAGAATAAATGAATTTAATTTATAAAATATTAATCAATATAATATTTATTGGATTAACATTTTTTAGCCTCCAGGCTAATGATAACCCTAAGTTTAATATTGGATATTATGATTTAGAAAATGATATCCGTTATAGTGAATGGGGCATTCATCCTGTCGATATTAGATCTGACACTAACAAAACTTACAAAAAACCAGTTGCAGGAGCGGAATTAGGTTTAAAAGATATTAAACCTTTTCAGAGAATGGCTAAAGTAAATTTTGAGTTATTAACTAAGAGCATAAAAGATACCGAGAATATTGGAGAAATTATTTATAATCATATATTAGAAAATAATATTAAAATAATTATAACAGACTTACCAAAAAATGAATTATTAAAAGTAGTAACTAAAGTATCAGACCTTAATATAAGTTTAATGAATATTTCAGAGAGAGATAACTCAATTAGATCTGAGCAATGTCACGAAAATTTATTTCATATTATCCCAAGTAATAGAATGCTAACTGATAGTTTGGCTCAATATCTTTCTGATAAAAAATGGAGAAAAGTTTTAATTCTTACGGGGCCCTTAAAGGAAGATGAAGAAAAAAGTAATTCATTTAAAGAATCTGCAAAACAATTTGGATTAAAAGTTGTTGACGAAAGAAAGTTTTTGTTAGGAAACGATCCAAGAGCACGTGATCAAAATGATTTAGACTTTTTAACTGGATCAAACAAATATGATGCTGTTTATATAAGCGACACTCATAGAGAATTTAGTTATAAAGTTCCATTTGCAACTCAACAACCTGCTGCTGTTGTTGGGTCAGCTGGATTAATAGCAAGAGCATGGCACTGGTCTTACCTAAGGCATGGAGCACCTCAAGTACATGGAAGATTTGAGAGAATGCATAATAGAAGAATGACAGAAGAAAATTGGGCATCATGGGTAGCGATGAGAATGGTTGCAGAAGCATTAGTAAGATTCAAAAAAGATGATAATGAGATAAACTTTAGTAAAACTTTTATTGATTCTAATTATAAGATTGGTGGATCAAAAGGTCCCGCACTTAATTTTAGACCATGGAATAGACAATTAAGACAAACAATTATGATTTCATCAGAAAACTGGGTAACAAGTATAGCTCCACTAGAAGGTTTTGTTCATAGAGATAATAATCTAGATACAATTGGAATGGATGCTAAGACAAGTAAATGTAATATTAATTAAGGAGTATAAGTTGCAAATCAAACATTCAATACTGGCTCTAAGAGGTTTAACATATAGAGAAACAGTTAAATTTATTCATCAAAAAGGAAGGCTATTATCAGCTTTTGTCCGTCCAGCTTTATGGCTTTTTGTATTTGCTGCTGGAGTGGGAACAGTAACAGGCGTAGATCCTGGAATGAATAATCCATATCCTATACAAAATGTTAATTATTTCGAATATATTGTTCCCGGCTTAATTGGAATGGTTTTATTATTTAGCGGAATGCAATCTTCTTTATCTATGGTATATGATAGAGAAATGGGTGTTATGCGATTACTACTAACAGCTCCTTTACCTCGTTGGTACCTGCTCACCGCAAAATTATTTTCAGGTACATTCTTATCAGTTTTACAAGCTTATGTTTTTCTGATCATTTGCTTGCCAATAGTAGGCCTTTTAGTAAATTTTTCTACTCCAATAATTGGTTGGATATATATCCTACCAGCTACCATATTATTTGGTATGATGTTAGGCGCTTTGGGTTTATTAATTTCTGTATATATTAAACAATTAGAAAACTTCGCTGGCACAATGAATTTTGTTATTTTTCCTATGTTCTTTATTTCTTCAGCATTATACCCTCTTTGGCGGCTTCAAGATAATGGAGCTGAATTTGTATGGTGGCTTGCCAATATAAATCCGTTTACATATGGGGTAGAATTAGTGCGTTGGGCATCTCTAGGCCAAGTATATATCCCAGGATTATTAGTTACAATTTCTTGCACCATTATATTTTTATTTTTAGCAACATTAGGTTATGATCCTCAAAAAGGAATGGCCAAAAAAGGGGGAGGAAAACCTGGTTAAGTTACTTATAACTGCTCAAGAATTAAGTAAATTTTATAAAAATAATAAATGGCAAAATGATATAATTATTTTTGATGCCTCTTGGTATCTGCCTAACGTAAACAGAAACCCTATTGCCGAATATAAAAACCGACATATTCCGAAAGCACTTTATTTTGATATAGATGAAATAAGTGATAAAAGCACAGAATTACCACATATGGTTCCAAGTGTTAAAGATTTTAATAAAACTTTGAATAAAATGGGAGTATCAAATTCTTCCCATATAATAGTATATTCTGTTGATGGTATTGGCACATCGCCAAGAGTATGGTGGCTATTAAAATTATTTGGCCATAAAAGAGTATCAATTCTTAATGGAGGACTTCAAGCTTGGTTAAGAATAAATGGACCAACAACTAACGTCATTGAAACATTAGATAATAAAAACAAAGAATACTCTGCAAAATTTAATAAAAACTTGGTTTGTAATTACGATGAAGTTTTTAAAGCAATGCACAACAAAAATATTAAAATAATAGATGCCCGATCTGAAGGAAGATTTAAAGGCATTGAAGATGAACCTCGCCCTGGATTAAAAAAAGGACATATACCTAATTCATTAAATATTCCTTTTAATAAATTCATTACTGAGAATGGGTATTTAATAGAAAATGACGAAATTAAGGAAATTACAAAAGAATATTCAATTAAAAAAGATACACAAATAATATCAACTTGTGGTTCAGGAGTTACTGCCTGTATTTTAGCACTAGCATTAAGCTCCATAGGCTATAATAATTATAAAATCTATGATGGTTCTTGGAGCGAATGGGGTTCTATAAATAATAGTTTAATTGAAAAATAAATTATTTATCTAAACCTGCCTTAGGGTCTAAAAATATTTTTTCATCAAAGCATTTTTCAGATTTACTTGTTAATATTGATACCATTGAGTCTCCAGTAATATTTACTGAGGTTCTCATCATATCTAATAACCTGTCGATTCCTATAATTAATGCTACTCCTTCTACTGGCAAACCTACTTGAGTAAGCACCATTGTAAGCATAATTAAGCCTACTCCTGGAACTCCAGCAGTTCCAATAGAAGCTAAAGTAGCAGTTAAAATAACTGACAAATAATCTAAAATAGTTAAATCAACAGCGTATACAGATGCTATAAAAACAGTAGCTACACCCTGCATAATGGCCGTTCCATCCATATTTATTGTTGCACCAAATGGAACCGTAAAAGAAGCAATAGCTTTGTCTACACCTAATCTTTTCTGAACAGTATTTAATGTGACAGGAATAGTTGCATTGGAAGAAGCAGTACTGAAAGCAAAAACAATTGCTGTTCTCATTTTTTTTATGAAAACAAAAGGAGATACATTAGCTACAAATTTTAATAAAAAAGAATAAGATAATAAGACATGTAAAAATAATACAAACATTACCGTAAAAAAATAAGAGGCTAAAGGAATAATCATCTGGATACCTTGAGTTGCAAATGTCTTTGCTATTAAGCAAAAAACCCCAATAGGTGCAATTTTCATAATAATTGACACCATTGACATCATAACAGAATTTATACTCTCAAGACCTTTTCTAAAAACATCACCTTTAGTACCACTAAGAGTAATAGAAACACCTAAGACTATAGCAAAAAATATTATTTGTAACATATTTCCTTCTGTCATCGCTAATATAGGATTAGACGGAATTATAGAAGTGATAACAGAAGATAAAGATGGTGCTTCTTTAGCTATAAATTCACTAGAAGATTCTATTTTCAGGCCATCTCCAGGTTTAATAATAATAGAAACAAGTAAAGCTAATGAAATAGCTATAGCAGTAGTTATCAAATATATTATTAAAGACTTTACTCCTATTCTACCCACTAGAGAAATATTTCGAAGAGAAGATACACCTACTGCAATAGAACAAAATACTAATGGCACTACCAGCATTTTCAAACTATTTATAAAAATTTTTCCAACTATATCAAACAAGCCATGAGATAAATATTTATCAATAAAGACATCAAAAGAAACTAAGTTATTTATAAAAATTCCTACTATTGCTCCAAATAACATTGCAAATAACATTTTTTGTGTGAAACTTAAATTTTTATACCAACTCATAAATACTGCTTTCATAATTTGAAAATTTAATTAAGTTTAAAATAAAAAGGAAAAAAAATATATATGAAAAATAATAAACAAAAAAAAGAAATTAAACCAACAACAACATTAATATTATCTGGACGGGCAAATAGTAAACAAAATACTCTTGTGAACCCACCTATTTCTAAAGGTTCTACGGTTACATTTAAAAATGTAAAACAAATGAGAGAAAGTATTGCAACAAAACACTCTCAAAATTTAACTTATGGAAGATTTGGAAGTGAGACGACTTTTAAATTTGAAAAAGCTATTACGTCTCTAGAAGGAGGATACACTACAGTAGCGACATCTTCTGGTACATCAGCAATTATTGCATCTTTAATTTCAACTTTGAAAAATGGTGATCATATTTTAATGGCAGATAGTGCTTACGGTGCAGCAAAATTTGCAACAAAAAATATTCTAAAAAAAATGGGTATATATTTTACGTTTTATAATCCTTTAATAGGAAAAAATATTTCAAAATTAATACAAAAAAATACTAAAGTTATATACCTAGAATCTCCCGGGTCATTAACTTTTGAAATGCAAGACCTACCTTTAATAATAGATATCGCTAAAAAAAATAAATGTATTACTATCATGGATAATACATGGGCTACTCCTCTATATTTCAAGCCCATCAAATTTGGTGTTGATATATCTATTCAATCGGCCACTAAATATATAAACGGACATTCTGATTCTATGTTAGGAACAATAACTGCAAATAAAAAATTGGCCGAAAATATCCGAGAAACTACTCACAGTTTAGGCTCATGTCCTGGTCCTGAAGATGTATATTTGGGATTACGTGGCCTTAAAACCTTAAATGTTAGATTAAAACAACATAGAAATAATGCTCATAAAATTATTGAATGGCTGATCAAGCAAAAAGAAGTAGATAGTATTTTATATCCTGCATATGAAAAATTTAAAGGATACAATATATGGAAAAGAGATTTTCTAGGAGCGTCAGGATTATTTGGTGTAACGTTAAAGCCTATAAAATTACAAAAAATTAATAAAATGCTAAATAATCTTAATTTATTTAATATGGGATTCAGCTGGGGTGGATATGAAAGCTTAATAATACCTGTTGAGCCAGAAAAAGATAGAAAAACTTATGAATGGAAATATAATTATAGAACACTAAGAATTCATGCAGGATTAGAAGATGCGGATGATTTAATAGAAGACTTAAAATATGGTTTTGAAACTCTTAGGAAAAACTAATGCGAACTATTATATATCTTATGATAATTATTTTTTTTTCCATTAACTGTAGTGCTAAAGAAATCAGTTTTGAAAAAAGTGAAATTACTATTAAAACACAAGATAATAAGTATGTTTTTGAAGTTGAGGTTGCAAAAACTTATGAAGAAAGAAACTTTGGACTAATGAACAGAAAAACATTAGAACAGAATCATGGCATGGTCTTTATTTACCCAAAACCACAATTTGTAAAAATGTGGATGAAAAATACATATATTCCATTAGATATGATATTTATTAAAGAAAATGGAGAAATTGATACTATAATTAAAATGACTAGACCTCTTGAATTAAAACCATTAGGTCCAAACACTCTCATTAAAGCTGTACTAGAAATAAATGGAGGTTTAACAACTTATCTTAATATAAAAAAAGGAGACATAGTAATATCCAAGGATATTATCGATCAAAATCATGCAAAATAAAATAAATAATATTAAAGAAATTTCATTAAGAATTAACTTAGGTACTAGGCCAATATTTGGACATGGAAAAGCTAAACTATTAGAAGCGATTGAAAAATTTGGTTCAATTTCAGCTGCAGCGAGAAATATTAATATGTCTTATAGAAGAGCATGGTTGTTAACAGATTCTATGAATAAAAACTTTGTGTCTCCATTAATAGAATCCTCTCTAGGAGGTAAAGGAGGTGGAGGAGCAAAATTAACTAAAGAAGGAAAAAAAGTCTTAAAACTATTTAGAGATATGGAATTAAAAGCTCAAAATTCACTTGTTAAAGAAAAAATAAACTTTTCAAAGTTAATTTCTAATAATCCTGGAAACATTGAAGATTAAAATAAAAATGAAAAATTATATTATTTTCAGTTGACATACGCTATATTCCATCGTATATATCCAAATGAACGTTAACAATTGTTAGGGATATATTTTAAGTCATGAATTCCCTGATATTTAAAATACTAAATATTCCATTTTACCTAGTTTTATTTCTGCTGCTGAAAAGCTCTTTATCAGCAGCAGAAAATAAAATACTTATTTATGCAGCTGCCAGCACTAATGATATTTTTATTGATTTAAAAGAAGAGTTTAATTCAAGCAAAAATCTAAATATTCGTATTTCAGCTTCTTCTTCTAGCACATTAGCTAAACAAATAATATCAGGTGCTCCAGCAAATATATATATTTCAGCAAGCTGGGAATGGATAAAAGAATTAAATAAAGATAATATTTTAGAACTTAATCATATTGCTCCAATTTTTAAAAATAAATTAGTTTTAATAGCTCCCATAAACAGCAAAACAAACTACATTGATAATATAAATAATGAAAGTCTTTCTAAATTATTTGATGAACAACTAATTAACTCACGAATAAGTATTGCAGACCCAAACCATGTTCCAGCTGGAATATATTCAAAAGAAGCATTAAATAAATTAAATGTTTGGACAAAATTAAATAGAAAAAATATGGCATGGGGAGCTGATGTTAGAAGAACTCTAAAGTTTGTAGCACTAGGTAACTCACCTTTAGGAATTGTTTACTATACCGATGCTATAGCCGAACCAAATGTAAAAATTATTGGTATATTTGATGAAAAACTTCATAGCCCTATAAGCTATTGGGCAGCCATTGTCAAAAATAATTCAACTGATAATACAAAATTATTTTATAATTTTTTATTTAGCAACAAAGCTATAGAAATATATAAAGGTTATGGATTTGATACCCAAGGGGTAAAAAGATAATTATGACTGAGTTGGAAATAGAAGCACTTAAATTATCTGCCTTCATAGCGACAGTTGCTATATCCATATCAATTTTACCAGGCATAATTATAGCATGGTTTTTATCAAGAAAAACTAATATATTAATTTCAATATTAAATATTATAGTTTATTTACCTTTAATACTTCCTCCAGTAGTTATAGGTTATTTGCTTCTAATAGTCTTTAGTTTAAACAGTCCAGTTGGAAACTTTTTATATACAAATTTTAATATTTCTGTAAATTTTTCATGGAAAGGAGCTGCCATAGCATCTGCTGTAGTTGCTTTTCCTCTCTTAGTGAGGTCTATTAGACTAGGATTTGATAGTTTAGACCCTAAACTTGAAGAAGCTGCTCGCATAAATGGCGCTTCACGTATTAATTGTTTCTTAACTTTAACTTTGCCCTTAATGTTACCTGCTATAATTACTGGAGTTACATTAGCATTTGCACGCTGTTTAGCAGAATTTGGAGCAACCATAACTTTTGTATCAAATATACCAGGAGAAACACAAACTTTACCGCTAGCATTGTATACTGCTACTCAAACTCCCGGTACAGAAGAAGCAGCTTTAAGATTAGTTGTAATTTCTATAATTTTAGCAATATTTGCAATGGCCTTATCAGAAATATTAGCTAGAAAAACTTATAAAAAAATTAAAGGTTTGTAAATTATGGAAGAAAATTATATTCAATTTGAACTTAAAAAAGATAATTTTAAATCCAAGGTAAAATTTACTATTCCAAAAGGAAAAATAGTAGCACTTTCTGGCTATTCAGGAAGCGGCAAATCTACTATAGCAAAAGTAATATGTGGCTTAATAAAACCAGATTTCGGCGAAATTCAACTTAATAACAAACTAGTATTTGCATCAAATAAAAATATTAATATACCTCCCAACTTAAGAAATATAGGTATGGTTTTTCAAGAGCCTAGACTATTTCCACATTTGTCCGTACTAAATAATTTATTATATGGCCAAAAAAGACAATCAAAGTTTGATAAAGACAAATTTGATGAAGTAATTTCTATTCTAGGTATCAAAGATATTTTAAAAAGAAATACTATAAATTTATCTGGTGGGGAAGCTCAAAGAATATCTATAGGACGCGCTTTATTGTCTAATCCATCAATATTAATTTTAGATGAACCTCTTACAGGATTAGATGTCCCAAGACAAAATAAAATTTTATCAATCATAAAAAAAATAAATAATAATTTAAAAATTCCAATACTTTTTATAAGTCACTCTCTAGATGAAATTATATTTATGGCAGATAAAATTATATTAATAGAAAAAGGCAAAATTATTTCTGAAAGCTCTGAAGATTCTATTATTAGTAATAAAACACTTAACTATTTTAAAAAAGGAAACAATAATACCTCATTAATTAAAGGTACAATTTTAAAACAAGATAGAAAATCTCACATAACAATCATTAAAATTGACAAAACTGAAATTACAACTAGTTATATTGCTGATAAAGTTGGTTCAAACCAGATTTTAAAAATTTCTTCAAATGATATTTCAATAGCCACTAAGGTACCAACTAATATTTCAATAAATAATATTATAAAATGTAAAATTAAACGTATTAAAACTCTAAAATCTAAAGGAAAAGTAGAATTATTATTGCAAATAAATACTCAACAAATTTTATCTGAAATTACAATCAAGTCTTTTGAAAAATTAAAGTTAAAAAATAATATGTATGTTTATGCACTCATTAAAGCAGTATCTATTGTAGGCAAATGATTTTTTATCTATTATAATAGTTTTTTAATTTAGAAGGTCTGAATTTTGAAAAAAGCAAATGGTGGCAAAATATTAGCAGATTGTCTATATGAAGTTGGTGTAAAACGGATATTTACTGTTCCAGGAGAAAGTTTTTTAGCCGCGCTAGATGGATTATATAATTACAAAAATCAAATAAAGATTATAACCTGTAGACATGAATCTGGGGCTTCTAATATGGCTGAAGCGGCTGGAAAGCTATCAGGCTTTCCAGGTATAGCTTTTGTTACTAGAGGACCAGGAGCATGTCACGCCAGTATTGGAGTACATACTGCAATGCAAGATTCTTCTCCTATGATTTTATTTATTGGCCAAATTAATTCTAAACACAAAAATAGAGAAGCTTTTCAAGAAGTTGATTATTATAAAATGTTTGGACCTCCCTTTAGTAAGAAGGTGTTCGAAATAAGGAGTGCTAAAGATATTCCATATACTATTAATAAAGCATTTAGTTTAGCTATTAACGGTAGACCAGGACCAATTATAATTTCCTTACCAGAAAATATATTAGAAAATGAAGCAAACTATAAAACTATACAACCCATAACAAAAAAATTAATCGTACCTAATAAAAAAGACATAGATAAATGTGTAAAACTTATAAATACTGCTAAAAATCCTTTAATAATTATAGGAGGAGGAGACTGGGACAATCAAGGTGCTAAAGACCTTGAACACTTTGCTGAAAAAAATAATATTCCGTTTGCTGTTTCCTTTCGCCGCCAATCATTAGTCAACAATTTAAGCAAGAATTATATTGGAGATTTATCCACTAGTGTAGACCCTAACCTAACTGACTATGTAAAAAATTCAGATGTTATTTTAACTGTTGGGGCCAGATTAGGTGAAATTACAACAGCAGGATATAGAACTATAGATGTTAAGAATAAAAAGACATTAATACATGTATATCCTGATAAAAATGAACTAGGTAAAGTCTTTAAGCCTTTATTATCTATTTATAGTAATAGCAATAGTTTTTCTAAACTTATAAAAGACAAGAAAATTAATAATACAAATTGGTGTCAATGGTTTGAGAAAGGCCGAAAAAATTACATTCAGTATAGCACACCTCCAATTTACACTTTAGAGCCCAATATGGGAAAAATCATGCAAATATTGAAAGAAAAAATGCCAAAAAGTACTATAATAACTATAGATGCAGGTAATTTTAGTGGATGGCCTCAAAGATTTTGGAAATATAGCATTCCAAAAACTCAGTTAGCTCCAACCAGTGGTGCTATGGGTTACTCAATACCTGCAGCAATTTCAGCAAAATTAATGAAAAAAAGAGATCATGTTATAGCATTTTGTGGAGACGGTGGTTTCATGATGAGCAGCCAAGAATTAGCTACATGTAATCAATATAATATTACACCTATAATAATATTAATTAACAATAATATGTTAGGAACAATTAGAATGCATCAAGAAAAAAACTATCCAAAAAGAAAAATTGCCACCGATTTAACTAACCCTAATTTTAAGTCATTATGTAAAGGCTATAATGCACATTATGAAAATATAAAAAGTCATAAATATTTCAAAAATGCTTTAGATAGATGTATTAAATCCAACAAAGCTTCAGTAATAGAAATAGAAATTGATCCACAACAAATTACTACTAGACAAAAATTAAAAGACTTTCATAATTAATATTAAGGGGGAAAATAATGACTGATACAAATTATAAAACGGCTCTAGTAACTGGTGCTACTAGTGGAATTGGACTAGAGACTGCTATAAGATTGTCTGAGGCAGGCATTCATGTTACCGCGGTTGCAAGAAGAAAAGAAAAATTAATGGAATTACAAGATAAAATATCGTGTGATATTATAGAGTTAGATGTACGTGATCAAAATAAAATTTATTCAAGTTTAGGGAAATTAGATATTGATATTTTAGTCAATAATGCTGGTGTTGGCAGAGGGTTTGCTCCTATTTTTTTAGCTGAACCCGAAGATATTAATACTACTACTGAAACAAATGTAACATCTTTTTTACATCTTTTAAGAGCAATAGTACCGGGTATGGTAAAAAGAAAAAAAGGTCATATAATAAATATTGGCTCTATTGCTGGGCTATACCCTGTTTCCTCATCTGTTTATGGAGGCTCAAAAGGAGCTGTTCATATGATAAATCAAAATCTTAGAGTAGAACTAAGTGGGACAGGAGTAAGAGCAACAGAAATATGTCCAGGTAGAGTAAATACAGAATTTTTTGATGTTGCTTTTTCAGATAACCCAGAAAAAAAGAAACAGATGACATCTGGCTTAAAACTTTTAGAACAAGAAGATGTAGCAGATGCTATAATGTTTGCTATTAATGCTCCCTGGAGAATGAACGTTTCTCTAATTGAATTAACTCCTACTGAACAAGTTCCGGGCGGCTCAAAAATAGAAAGTGCTTCTAAAGGTGATTAATAATATATTTAAAGAAAAGGTTTTAGGCGGTGAATCAGTTGTTGGAATATTTGCAAGTCTTGGCAGCGAACTTGCAGCAGAAGTACTTGGAAGTGCAAAAATTGATTATACTTTAATAGATATGGAACATGCTCCAAATGATATTAGAAATGTTGTGAATCAAATGCATGCTATAAAATCTGTAGGAGGACAATACTTAGTTAGAATTCCTGTTCTTGATCATATTTATGCTAAAAGATTATTAGATGCAGGAGCAACTTCAATCATGTTTCCACAAATAAATACTGTAGATGACGCTATTAAAGCTGTTGCCTCAGTAAAATATCCACCCACAGGAATTAGAGGAATTGCAGGTGCTACTAGAGCTAATGATTTTGGAAGGGAAACCAACTATGTAGAAGTTGCGGATGATGTTATTTGTGTTATATGTCAAATTGAATCATTAGAAGCATGTAAAAATGTAAGCGAAATTGCACAGGTGGATGGTGTTGATATTCTGTTTGTAGGACCAGGAGACCTCTCTGCAGATATGGGATATATTAAAAACAGAAAATCTACAGAAGTTATTTCAAAAGCTTTAGAAGTATTAGAGGTTGCAAAAAAATACAATAAACCATGTGGAATAATGGTATCCAGCATTCAAGAAGCAGAAGAAATGCTCAGTAAAGGTTTCTCGGTTGTAGCCGTAACCACTGACCTAGTGCTTTTAAGAAATGCTGCAGATGAAATAGCAAAAATAAAAAGATAACCTTTAACTATTCAAAACCCCTGTTATCACATAAACTAGTACTACAGTTACAACAACTGTAATAACAGTAAACCATAACAAGCTATTATCAGATTTATTTTCTTCAGACATTTTTTTCTCCCAATATTATTTATTGACTAATATTACTTCCTGTGTCTTTTGGAGACACTGTAACCCAAACTTCCGTAGACCTTTTACTTGTCGAATCTATTCTTACATTTGCAATTCTTCCACCTCTTTGATATGTAATCAAACTTATATCTGAACGGATACTTGTAATTTCCTTCCAGCCAAAATTTGGCATTTCAAATCTATAAAAATCAAAAACTTCTGCACCATTCATACTTACTATTAAGTTAATTCTTCCAAACCAATCACTTTCAGCACCAAAAACTAGAGATTTTTCTAAATTCATTTTAGAACTAGACGGCATCGGAAGATCATTAAATTTTGCAAATGATGCCTCTTCTGCAGTTAGACCTTCTGGACCAGAGACTCCACTAGCAATGGTTGGAACTTTTCCATCACAAGAAATTAAAAACATGAAACTACATAAAAAAGACAACTTAAATAAATTATAATTTTTAATAAATATCATTATAATGCCTCCTATATATTTTAATTTTGCATGAGCTTACATAAAGGTCAACTACTTAAATAAATGGTACCCCCGGCAGGATTCGAACCTGCGACCTACCGCTTAGAAGGCGGTCGCTCTATCCAGCTGAGCTACGGAGGCACAAAAATATATTATCTAATTTACTCCACTATTACTTAAAATTATCTGCATAAGATTTAATAATCTTAATTTTTTCTTTTGGTTCTATTACATTAATATCAATTTTATTTTTTTTTGCATATCTTTCAACATCTCCTAGCGTCGAAAACTTTAATCTAATTTGTTTTTTTACATCTGAGCATCCAGACCATCCCATTATACTGTCTCTCATAGAAGTATTTTTAACTGATGGTTCTAGGACCCAATAATCTAAATTTTGCTTGCCAGATTGTGTAGAGGATACCGTATTTTTATATACTTTTGCTCTTTTAAAATTAACTATTTTAAATAAATCTGAACTCATAAAAAACCTTATTAAAGTGGTCGGGGCGGAGTGATTCGAACACTCGACCCCCTGTTCCCAAAACAGATGCGCTACCAGGCTGCGCTACGCCCCGACACATTAACTAAATACTACTTATCATTAAGTTTAAAATCCTTCAAGACTTATGTTTTTAATAAAATAAAAAAAAACGACTCTCAAATATGAGAGTCGTCTTTTTTAAGTTCTCACACTATAGATTTATTAAGATCCTTGCATAGCAGCTTTAACTTTTTCTGCTGTAATTGGCCATGAACGTACTCTTGCTCCTGACGCATTAAATATTGCATTTGCTATTGCAGGCCCTACCACTGTTGTTGCTGGTTCTCCACATCCAGCAGGGTAATGACCATTTTGAACAATAGTTACATCAATATCTGGAGCTTGATTAATACGCATTGGAGTCCACGTATCAAAGTTTCCTTGTTCTATAGCACCAGATTTCATAGTTATATCCTCATATAAAACTCTGCTTATACCGTATAAAGCAGAACCTTGTATCTGAGCTAGTACTCCATCAGGGTTCACGGCTGTTCCAACATCCATTGCAATAGTAACTTTTGAAACAGTAGGAGTGCCAGACTTAGGATCTACATGAACTTCTGCTACAGCAGCAGTCCAAGTTGGAGACCCCCTTTCTTGAGAAGCAACTGCAGCAATACCCATTGCAGAATTATCGGACATTGGTTTTACACCATAACCCGCTTTTCCTGTGGCAATTAATAAAACATTCCTAAGCCTGTGTGAACCCCCAATACTATTTGGAGGACTACCTGCATTTTTACCTTTTGCAGTAAACATAGATAACCTCATATCTAAAGGGTCTACGCCTACTTTGTGAGCACACTCATCAACCAAACATTCATTTGCCCACCAAGTCCAATTAGGCGCAACAGCTCTTAAAAAACCAGCTGGAGCGGCATTAGAAATGACATAATTATTAATAGTTCTAACATAGTGGTTTGGAATGTCATACCAATGGTCAGCTCCATTTACAGCAAATTGATCAACCTTACCTTTTTTGTCAACCGACTCAGCCATAAAACCAGGCGCAGCTCTTTCAAGAGCCCAACCAGTAACCACATCATGTTCCATAGCATCTATTTTACCATCTCTAACACTTGCTTTACATCTTTGAACACTTTGACTTTGATGATAATCAAAACCTATATCTTGTTCTCTTGTATAACAAAGCTTAGTTGGTCTACCAATTGCTCTTGCAGCTAATGCAACTATGGCTATATCCATTTCATTTCTTCTACCAAACCCAGTTCCACTATATTGCTGGTGAACAATTACATTCGCTGGATCTACTTCAAGAATTGCAGCAGCAGAGTCGCGCATGTTGGAAGGCCACTGAGTCCCTGTATATAAATGCCATACACCATTCGATTCCATTGCAACCATATTCATTGGTTCCATCATTCCATGATAACCAGTAGATGTTTGATACTCAGCTTCTACTATTGTATCTGCATTTTTCAAAGCAGCTTGCGTATCTCCTTCTAAAACCCAAGCATATCCTTGTGTATCATCAGCAATTAAATCCCTTGATGATTGAGTCATATCATCAGAAGAGACATTTGCATTTGGGCCATTATCCCAATTTACTTTAATAATAGCTGCAGCTTTTTCAGCAGCCCAATATGTTTCTCCATATGCTACAACATATCCTGTGTTAAATTTACGTAAATCACCAGGTATAATTCTAACTCCGATATAACCATCTATACCTTTAGCATCAGAATCATCTGCAGATAAAGGAACTGCGCCAAAACGAGTTGGCTGAGTAATTAAACGTCCATAAACCATATTTGGCACAAAACAATCAATACCATATTTAGCAACTCCAGTAATCTTATCTGGAATATCAAGAGCAGGTAATGATTTACCAACTACTTTATATTCTCCAAATTTCTTTAAATTTAAAGCTTTCATCTCGTCTTCGCTGAAAGTACGATCGATTGTTGTAGTACTTAAGATTTCTGAATATGTTCTTGAAGCACCTGAAACACTATCAGTCACTGTTGAGTTACTTGCTGAACATTGTGCAGCAGGGACACCCATTAATTTAGCACCAGCCTCTATTAAAGCGATTCTTGCTGAAGCTCCAATTCTAGAATTACGATCAAATGTCCAGTTCACTGACCATGAACCTCCTGTGATCATTAAACCCCATTTTGGATCT
>PAYS01000037.1 GCA_002715265.1 Candidatus Pelagibacterales bacterium | reverse complement strand
TTTGTTGCATCTACAAAATCAACTTTCCAACCAAATCTATTAAATGATTGTGAAAATTGAGTAATAGATCCTCCATATAAATTTTTGGATGCTAAAATTCGATCTCCTGGTAACATTAATGGATGGATAGCAAGTAATTGAGCAGCATGGCCTGTTGAGCATGCAACAGCCGCTCTTCCATTTTCTAGATTAGCCATCCTTTCCTCTAACACAGAAACCGTAGGATTACCAAGGCGGGAGTATATAAAACCAAAATTTTGTAAATTAAATAAAGATGCTGCATGGTCAGTATTATCAAAGGTATAAGCTGTGGTTTGATAAATAGGTGTGGATCTTGCTCCGGTACTAGGGTCTGGATAGGATCCTGCATGTATTGTTCTAGTTTCAAAATTATGTTTATTTTTAGGAGTTGCCATATAATATCTCTATTTAAGTTACTACTGGTTTTATTATTCTTCTTTTATTAACTATATTACCAGAATTTATTCCACCCCACCCTAATTCTCCAGATAATCTACTATATTCTATTTTAGGACATCTATTCATAATGATTGGTATATTTTTATTAGCAGCTACTTTTGCTAATTTGTTATTTATAACACCAATCTGTAACCATATAAATTGAGGATTACAAGCCAATATATCTTCTATTATTTTATCAATCTCTGAACTTTTTCTGAATACATCAACCATATCAATTTTATCTTTAATTTCTGTAATATTAGAATATACTTTTTGTCCTAATATTTTTTTTCCTGCTTCTTTTGGGTTTATTGGATATATTTTATATTCTCTATCTATAAGATATTTTGCCACAAAATAAGAAGGTCTATTCCATGAGGAACTTAAACCTATTATAGCAATAGTTTTTGTTTTATATAAAACAGAACTTATAAATCTATCAGAATAATCTATATTAATATTGATATTCATTTTAATTTCTTACTTTTCCCATTCAGGGTCTCTATGACTTAAAAAAGCATCAATTCCTTCTTGGGCATCTTGTTTTAACATATTTATAGTCATTACTTCACTGGTATACCTATATGCATCCTCTAATCCCATTTCTAATTGTTTATAAAAAGCTTCTTTTCCAATTGCCACAGTAGCAGCTGATTTAGATGCTATTTTATTTGCAATATCCATAGTTTTACTTTCTAACTTATCATTTTCTACTATTTGATTAATTAATCCAATTTCTTTTGCTTTTAATGGTGAAATTAAATTTCCTAATAATAGCATTTCCATAGTTTGTTTTTTATTAACATTTCTAGAAACTGCAACCATGGGGGTAGAACAAAATAAACCAATATTTACTCCGGGTGTAGCAAATTTAGAATTTTTAGATGCTATAGCAAGGTCACAACTGGCTACAAGTTGACAACCTGCAGCTGTTGCTGTGCCTTTTACACTTGCTATAACAGGCTTTGGCAGTTTAACAATCTTCATCATTACTTCACTACATAATTGGAATAATTTTTTAAACCTCTCTTTTCTTTTATCTATAGCTAATTCTTTTAAGTCATGACCTGAACAAAAGTTTTTACCGTTTGAAGAAATTACAACTACTTTAATACTTTTATTCAGTTCTATTTTTTTTAATTCGGTTAATAGATTTTCTAAAAGATCAGTAGAAAGTGCATTTTGTGCTTTTGGCCTGTTTAATGTTAAATAAGCCACATTATCAATTTCTTTATATATTAGAATATTATTAATTATAGACATATTTATTCCTTAAGAAGTTAATATATAAATATACAAATATTCTTATATCATTATTATGTTATTAAATTAAATAAAATATAAGATTTTACATATCTTATATTGACAGTTTCTTTGTTTTAGGCATACTCCGCTTTTAATGTGTGTTTTAAGCTGTGAGATGAATAATGAAAACTTATATGGCTCGTCCTTCTGATATAAATAAGAAGTGGTTTTTAGTTGATGCTAAGGATCTGGTTTTAGGAAGGCTTTCAGTTGTATTGGCTAACTATGTAAGAGGCAAGCATAAAGCAAACTATACGCCAAGTATTGATTGTGGTGATAATATAGTGGTAATTAATGCAGAGAAAGTGGTATTAACAGGAAAAAAAATTGATGATAAAATACATTACTGGCATACTGGATATCCAGGTGGGATAAAATCAAGATCATACAATGAAATAATTGAAGGTAAAAACCCTGAAAAAGCTATTAAGTTGGCTGTAAAAAGAATGATTCCAAAAGGGCCACTTGGTAGACAACAAATTAAGAAGCTTCATATATATACTGGAGAAAATCATCCTCATCTAGCTCAAAATCCAGAACCATTGAATATTGAAGCAATGAATAAAAAAAATAAAAGAGAAGTTAAATGAACGATAAAGAAACTAAATTAGAAGATAAGAAAGAAGTTATTGATGAGGTAAAAAATGTTACCACGGATGTTGCAGTTTCAACAATTGATAAACACGGAAGATCATATGCGACAGGAAAAAGAAAGTCATCTATTGCTAGAGTATGGATAAAGTTAGGTTCTGGAAAAATTATTGTTAACGGTATTCCGTCTGATGATTATTTTAAAAGAGAAACCCATAGAATTATTATTTCGCAACCATTAAATTTGGTTTCTAGATCTGACAGATATGATGTAGTTTGTTCAGTATCTGGAGGAGGATTAAGTGGACAAGCAGGAGCTTTAAGGCATGGCTTAAGTAGAGCTTTAACAGGCTACGAGCCAGAATTAAGGCCTTCATTAAAAGAAGCAGGTTTAATAAAAAGAGATGCTCGACGAGTTGAGAGAAAAAAATATGGACAGCCCAAGGCAAGAAGAAGTTTTCAATTTTCAAAAAGATAATTTTTTTTTACATATTTTTGCTAAAGCGGTTGTTTTTAAACAATCGCTTTTTTTTTGGGTTTATTTTGGTATCGGAGATTAATTATGATTAAAGGTAAAATTAAGGTGGCAATATTAGGAGCTAGTGGTTATACGGGTTTAGAAATTATTAGGTTATTAATAAATTCTAAAAATTATAGTATTTCTGAGGTTACTGCTGATTCTAAAGCTGGAATGAAAATGAGTGAAGTGTATCCACATTTAAGAAATTATGATTTGCCTAGGTTAAAAAAAATTGATGAAATTAAACTTACAGGAATAGATGCTATAGTTTCATGTTTGCCTCATAGCAAATCACAAAATGTTATTTCTTCAATTCCAAAACATATAAAGGTAGTTGATTTGTCTGCTGATTTTAGATTTAAAAATACTGATATATATGAGAAAACATATAACACTAAGCATGAGGCAAAAGGATTACAAAAAGAAGTAGTTTATGGACTATCAGAAATAAATAGATATGAAATATCTAAATCTAGAGTAGTTGCTAATCCAGGTTGTTACCCCACTTCTGCTTTATTACCTTTAATTCCAGTTATAAAGAATAATTTAATTAATACAGATAACATTATTATTGATTCAAAATCAGGCGTTTCAGGCGCAGGTAGAACTCACAAGGACTTTTTATTATTTGGAGAAGTATCTGATGGTTTTATGGCATATGGAGTTTCAAATCATAGACACAAACCAGAAATTAATTTTCAAATTGAAGAGTTTGCAAATTCATTAGTTAATGTATCCTTTACACCTCATTTATTGCCGATAAAAAGGGGAATACTATCAACGATTTACTTTAAAATTGATAGTTCACATAATATAAAAAATATCATAACTTGTTTAAAAGACTCTTATAGTAAAGAACCTTTTATTAATATACATGATAATTACATACCAAGTACACATGATGTAAGAGGAACAAATTCTTGTAGTATAGGAATTTCTTTTGATAACACTTCAAATACTTGTATTTTAGTTTCAGTTATAGATAACCTAATAAAAGGAGCTTCAGGACAAGCTTTGCAAAATTTAAATTTGATGTTTGGAATAGAAGAAACAGATGGTTTAATTAATGTGCCAATGTTTATTTAATTGGATTTTATAATTTTGATAAATACATTATTTTTTAAAATATTAACTTTTTTATTATTAAGTTTTTTTGTAGTTTCATGTAATAATATTGAGTTGGAAAGTATAGAAAATGATTTAAATGATTTTATGGATTGGGCGTTAAGTGATACTGTTATTGAGTCTGCCCAATCTTATTCTACTATTACTTCTTCTACTTTAAATTCTTTTGTAAGGATGGATGAAAATTATGAAAAATATGAATTTCTTTTAAATAATAAAAATAATATTATCGGTTTTTTTTTATTTAATAATGATTTATATGATATTGGGAATTATCGTGATGAATTAATATTAATTTCCAGAGCTCAAAAATCTGAAGGTTTTAATATAAATATCATTTCAAATGTAAATAAAAATAAAACTAGATTTTTATTAAATAAAATTGAAGAAATGCTTATTCTTAATGGAGTAAATAAAGATAAAATTCTAAAAATATACAATGAAAATGACAATAAGATAATTATAATTAAAATATTAAAAAGTTAATTTATTTGGAATGCTCATGAAACTTAAAAATAGTTTTGAAAGAATTGATAGATTACCTCCCTACGTATTTGCAGAGGTAAATTCAATGAAAGCTAATGAGCGTTCTTTTGGGGAAGATATAATTGATTTTGGAATGGGTAATCCAGATTCTCCGACTCCTAAACATATAGTTGAGAAATTATGTGAAACAATTAAAGATCCTAAGTCTCACAGATATTCTGTTTCAAGAGGTATACTTGGTTTAAGAAAAGCTCAAGCTGCGTATTACAGTAGAAGGTTTAATATAGATTTAGATTATGACAAACAGGTATTGGTAACTTTGGGTTCTAAAGAAGGTTTGGCTAATTTAGCCTCTGCAATAACTTCTAATGGTGATGAAATTATAGTTCCTAACCCTAGTTATCCCATACACCCTTATGGTTTTGTAATAGCAGGAGCATCGGTTTTATCTTTAGATAGTCAACCTAACGAAACTTTTTTGATTAATCTACATAAACTTATTTCTTCAAAAAAAAATAAGGTAAAGGCTTTAGTTTTGAACTATCCTAATAATCCTACTACAGCTTTTGCTTCGTTAGAATTTTTTACCGAAGTAGTTAATTTATGCTTAAAGTATAATGTATATATTTTATCAGATATTGCTTATTCAGAAATTTATTTCAATGAATCTCCACCTCCTTCTATTTTACAAGTTCCTAGGGCTTTAGAAATAGCTGTAGAGTTTTCTTCATTGAGTAAGACTTATTCAATGCCTGGTTGGAGAATAGGTTTTGCTGTTGGAAATAATAAATTAATAGCTGCATTAGCAAAAATAAAATCTTATTTGGATTATGGGGCTTTTACCCCTGTTCAGGTTGCAGGTATAGCAGCATTAAATGGGCCTCAAGAATGTGTTAATGAAATTAGAAAAATTTATTTAAATAGACGCAATACTTTAGTTGAAGGTTTTAACAGAATTGGCTGGAATATGGATTTGCCTTTAGGTACAATGTTTGTGTGGGCACCGATTCCAGAAAGATTTAAGAGTATTGGTTCTCTTGAATTTTCTAAAATTTTATTAAAAAATGGTAAAGTAGCTGTAGCTCCTGGTATTGGGTTTGGGTCTAAAGGAGAAGGTTTTGTTAGAATAGGTCTGGTCGAAAATGAACATAGAATTAGACAGGCTATAAAAAATGTTAAAATATTTTTTGATACATATGGTAATTAAATTATTATATATACAGAATTTTATATTGGAGTATTAATATGGATAATAGAAATGAAACGGGCATTTTAGATCGTAATTTAGCTCTAGAAGTTGTAAGGGTTACAGAGGCTGCAGCTTTATCAGCGTCAAAATGGATGGGAAGAGGTGATGAAAAAGCTGCGGATCAAGCCGCAGTAGATTCAATGAGAGTAGCTTTAAATGGAATGGATATTGAAGGAACAGTAGTAATAGGTGAAGGTGAAAGAGATGAAGCTCCAATGCTGTATATTGGTGAAAAAGTTGGAACTGGTAATGGGCCAAAAATAGATATTGCATTGGACCCTTTAGAAGGGACTACTATTTGTGCTACAGGTGGACCTAATGCTTTAGCTGTAATAGCAATGGCTGTGGATGGAGGGTTTTTGAATGCTCCTGATGTTTATATGGATAAAATAGCAGTGGGTCCTGGTTTGCCAAAAAATATTGTTAGTTTAGATGCTTCTCCAAAAGAAAACCTTGAAAACCTAGCAAAAAGTAAAAAAGTAGATATTTCAGATTTAGTAATATGTATTTTAGATCGTCCTAGGCATGAAGACCTAATATTCAAAACTAGAGAAGCCGGAGCTAGGATAATGTTAATTTCTGATGGTGATGTGGCCGGAGTAATAGCAACTGCAAATAAAGAAACAGGTGTAGATATGTATGTTGGAAGCGGTGGAGCACCAGAAGGAGTTTTAGCAGCAGCAGCTCTAAGATGTATAGGGGGACAAATGTGGGGAAGGCTGACTTTTAGAAATGATGATGAAAGAGGACGTGCAGATAGAATGGGCATAATTGATTATAATAAAATATATGGTTTAAATGAGTTAGCTCATGGAGAGGTAATGTTTGCAGCTACTGGTGTGACTGATGGTTCTATGCTTAGAGGTGTAAGAAGATGGAGTTCAGGAGCCAGCACTCAATCAATTATAATGAGGTCCAAAACGGGAACTGTCAGGACTATTTCTGCAGAGCATAATTTTACTAAAAAAGTATTAAGTGAAGATTAATATTGATTGAAGTGGAAGAAAATAAGTTTCATTCAGTAAGTGGTAAATATTGGTCAATTAAAGAAGTAGATAATCTTAAAGCGCAACAATTAGTTCAAAAATTAAATATAAATGACATTCTTGCTAGGTTTATATGTTCTAGGGGTATAGATAGTGATAATGTTGATATTTTTCTTAAGCCAAGTTTAAAAAAACAACTTCCTTCACCATTTGTAATTAAAGATATGAGTAAGGGGGCAGATAGAATTGCCAAAGCGATAATAAATAAAGAAAAAATAGCAATATTTGGAGACTATGATGTAGATGGAGCTACGTCTACCGCTGCTTTATATAAAATTTTAAACATGTATGGATCTGTACCTATTATATATATCCCTGATAGATTAAAAGAAGGTTATGGTCCAAATATTCGAGCCTTTCAGTATTTAAAAGATGAAAAAGTAGATTTAGTTATAACAGTTGATTATGGCATGACTGCAATTAAAGAAGTAGATTATGCTAATGAATTAGAATTAGATATAATAGTCGTCGATCATCATGCCCCAGAAGCAAAACTGCCAGACGCATGCGCAGTTATTAATCCAAATAGAATAGATGATAATTCAAATCTTGGTATGTTGGCCGCTGTTGGAGTTGTATTTATGTTAATTGGGGCAATAAAAATAAAATTAATTGATTTAGAATATGTGAGAGAAGATTCTTCCCCAAATTTATCCTCTATTTTAGATTTGGTTGCTTTGGGTACTATTTGTGATGTGGTCCCATTAGTAGGACCTAATCGTGCATTAGTTGCTCAAGGTTTAAGGGTAATGTCTAAAAAAAACAATATTGGAATAAAAACAATCTTTGAAATTGCAGGGATTGAAGAATACCCTAAAGTATTTCATGCAGGATTTATAATTGGTCCTAGGATAAATGCAGGAGGAAGAGTAGGGCAGTCAGATTTAGGGTCTAAACTCCTAATTACAGATAAAACAGAAGAAGCTCGTGAAATTTCATATAAATTGAATGATTTTAACGAACAAAGAAAAGTCATTGAAAATAATGTTATAGAAGATGCTAAAAAAATGGCTTTTTCTCAAAAAGAACAAAGATTATTAGTTCTTCATAGTAACAATTGGCATACAGGTGTGATAGGTATTGTTGCTAGTAGAATAGTAGAACATTTTAATAAACCTGCAATTATTATTAGTGAAAATGGTTCTAATTCGAAAGGTTCGGGTAGGTCTGTACAAGGCATAGATATAGGAAAATTAATAACTGCTGCTAAACAAGCAGGAATAATTAATAATGGTGGTGGGCATCCTATGGCATGTGGGCTTACATTAGATATCAATAAGGTAAATGATTTATCTTTATTTTTAAATAATAAAATTAAAGATAAAGATATTAATAAAAAAAGTTTACATTGGATAGACTTATCAGTTGCAGTAAAGGGTGCTACTATTGAAATGTTAAGTCAATTTAAAAATGCTGAACCATTTGGCTCTGGAAATCCAGAACCAATTTTTATTATACAAGATGCAATTGTATTTAATGCAAAAATAGTAGGGGAAAATCATGTAAGATGTGATATATCAGACTCTAGTAATGCTAGAATTGGAGCTATAGCTTTTAGAAGTATTAAAACTAATATAGGAAAAACAATTTTAACAAATAATAAATTACATCTTATAGGCAAACTTAAAATATCAGAATGGAATAATAAAGAGTATGTACAAATGCATATAATAGATGTAATAAAATTTTAATTATAAATCATATTCAAGGTATGACAATGAATCATAATAATGAAGTAAAAACTATAGTATTTCCAGTTGCCGGAATTGGGTCTAGATTTTTACCTGCTACAAAATCAGTTGCTAAAGAGCTTTTGCCTGTATTAAACAGGCCTTTGATAGAATATGCTGTAGAGGAGGCTATAAATTCGGGTATTGAAAAGTTTATTTTTATAACTTCTCCGTCAAAGCAGAATATTACTGGGCACTTTAAAATAAATACTGAATTACAGGAATTAATCAGAATTAAAGATAAAATACTTTTTTCTTCAATAACAAAATATCTTTTACCTGAAGACAAGGTAATAGAAGTCACACAATCTGAACCTAGAGGTTTAGGTCACGCAATTTGGTGTGCTAGACAGCATATAGATAATAAACCTTTTGCTGTTATTCTCCCAGATGATCTAGTTGTCTCTAAAGAACCTTGTATCAAACAGCTTCTCAATATTTTTAATAAAAAGCATAATAATATTATTGCTTTAAAAGAAGTTAATAAAAGTGATACATCTAAGTATGGAATTATAGAATATTTAGAATATGAAAATAATACATTTAATATTAGTAATATGATTGAGAAACCAGAAATTAATAAAGCTCCATCAAACTTAGCAATAATTGGAAGGTATATCCTCTTGCCACAGATTATAGATGAATTATCGACAGTAAAAGCAGGTCACGGGGGAGAGATTCAACTTACTGATGCATTGAAAAATACTTTAAATAATTCCGGAGTTATTGGTTATAAATTTGAAGGAAATAGATATGATTGTGGGAACGTAGTAGGCTCTTTAGAAGCACAAATAGCTTTGGCTTTAGAAAATAAAAACTATAAAAATGATATTGCAAAACTGATTAGTAAATATAACAAATTATGAGGGTTTTAATATGAATATTACTATCGTTGGTGCTGGTTATGTAGGTCTTGTTTCAGGCGCCTGTTTTTCTGAATTTGGTTTTAATGTTACTTGTGTTGATAAAGATATAGACAAAATTAATAAGTTAAAAGATGGAGTTATTCCAATATATGAGCCACAATTAGAAGATCTAGTTAAAAAAAATATATTTGCTAATAGGCTTCATTTTGAAAACGATTTATCTAAATCTTTTGATATTAGTGACTCTATATTTATAGCAGTAGGTACCCCAACTAATTCCAGAGATAATTCAGCTAATTTAATATATGTTTATAAAGTTATTGAGGAAATCGTTAGTTTAATAAATATCAAAAATAAACCAAAACTTATAGTAACTAAATCAACAGTTCCTGTAGGAACAGGGCAAGAAATAATTAAGCTTATTTCAAACTTAAGACCTGAGTTAAAATTATATGACCATTTTGATATTGCAAGTAACCCAGAATTTTTAAGAGAGGGGTCAGCTATAGAAGATTTTATGAGGCCTGACAGAGTAGTTTGTGGTGTAGAATCTGAATTTGCAAAAGAGATTATGCAAAAACTTTATAGGCCTCTAAATTTAAGAGAAACACCGATTTTGTTTACTGGAAGAGAAACCGCAGAATTAATTAAATATGCATCTAATGGTTTCTTGGCTACTAAGATTTCTTTTATAAATGAAATATCAGATATTTGTGAAAAGGTGGGTGCTGATGTGCAGCAAGTAGCTAAAGGTATTGGTTTAGATGGAAGGATTGGTTCAAAGTTTCTACATCCTGGTCCTGGGTTTGGGGGTTCTTGTTTTCCTAAAGATACTAGGGCCCTTGCAGAAATTGGAAAAAAATATAAAGCCAGATCTAGGATTATTGAGAGTGTAATAGATATAAATGAAAATCGAAAATTGAATATGGTAAAAAAAGTCCAAGATGCTATTGGAAATTTAAAAAATAAATCTATTTCTATTTTAGGTCTTACTTTTAAGCCAAATACTGATGATATGAGAGAATCTCCATCTATAATTATTGTGTCAGAATTGCTAAATATGTGTAAAAAATTAAGGGTTTATGACCCTGCTGGTATGGATAATGCAAAAAAAATGAGTGAGTTTAATGGAGTGGAATGGTGTCAGAATGCATATGATTGTATAAAAAATACTGATGCCATGGTGTTAATTACTGAATGGAATGAATTTAGGGCTTTAGATTTAATAAAAGTTAAAACTTTGTTAAAGCAACCAATAGTCATTGATTTAAGAAATGTTTATAGTAAAGAATATATGCAAGAAGTTGGCATTAATTATGTTTCCGTTGGAAGAAGTTAAAAAAAATTAGTAATGAAAAAACACAATTTTAATAAAGATATACTTAGAGCTTATGATATTAGAGGTATAGTAGATGAAAGCCTAAATTATAAAGACGCTGAAATATTAGGAAATATTTTTTCTTCTTCTTTAAAATCAAATAATAAAGTAGTTATATGCAGAGATGGAAGATTATCTTCACCAGAAATGTCTAAATACCTAATTAAAGGTTTAAAAGAATCAGGATCGCATGTAATAGATATAGGAATAGGGCCTTCTCCTATGCTTTATTATGCTGCAAATTATTTTGGGTCGGATGGAGCTATTATGGTTACTGGATCCCATAATCCACCTAGTCATAATGGTTTTAAAATAATGAAAGGGGTGGTTCCATTCTATGGTAAAGATATTTCTGATATTGGTGATAGAGCAATTAATGGTAATTGGAAGTTTGAGGATACAGGGAAGGTAGATAAAATAAATATAGATCAAAAGTATATAGAAGCTATGATGAATTCTAGTTTAATTTCTAAAATAAATTCTAATATAAAAGTTGTTTGGGATTCTGGAAATGGAGCTGCAGGAAAAATTATGGAAATGTTAGTAAGTAAATTACCAGGAAGTCATATTTTGTTAAACAAAGAAGTTAATGGTCATTTTCCATCTCATCACCCAGATCCTACAGAACCAAAAAATCTTCAAGAACTAATTAGTCATGTAAAGGACAATAATTATGACTTGGGTATAGCATTTGATGGTGATGGGGATAGGATAGGAGTAGTTTCTGCTAAAGGGAAAATTATATGGGGTGATCAACTTATTACATTTTTAGCAAAAGAAGTTTTGAGAGAATCTCCAGGCTCTTCTATTATTGCTGATGTAAAAGCTTCTCAATCAACATTTGATGAGATTAAGAAATTAGGTGGTATTCCAATAATGTGGAAAACAGGTCATTCATTTATTAAAACAAAAATGAAAGAAATTTCCGCGCCGTTAGCTGGAGAAATGTCAGGGCATATATTTTTTGCAGACAGATATTATGGATTTGATGATGCACTTTATGCTTCTTTGAGAGTTTTAGAATTAATACATCATAATTCAACATTAGATAATTTTTTAAATACTCTACCTGAATACTTTTCAACTCCAGAAATAAGAATTAATTGTCCCGATAAAGAAAAGTTTTTTGTAGTAAAAGAATTAGGAAAAGTTCTCGAAGAAAAAAATTATATTATTAATAAAGTTGATGGATTAAGAGTAACTTTTAAAAGCGGGTGGTGGTTATTAAGAGCTTCTAATACTCAGGAAGCGTTAATAGTAAGAATTGAAGCTAAAAATAAAAATGATTTATATATTATGAAAAAAGAAATTGAAGATTTAATTAAAATATATGATCTATCATTAAATTAATAAAATGATATATTATCTTTTTAAAATTGAAAATATCTCTTAATTCTTTATATTTAGATTAGAAGGAGTATATAAATTATGAGTTCGGATGATAAGAATAGTATACAAAATGGGGGTAACTCTAATACCCTTTTAGAAGACAAGGTTCAAACTAAGAAGCCATCATTTTATCAAGTGCTTATTATGAATGATGATTATACTCCTATGGAATTTGTTATTTTAGTTTTAGAAAAATATTTTGGTAAATCAAGAGAAGAAGCTACCCAAATTATGCTACATGTGCATCAAAAAGGTATAGGTGTATGTGGATTATATCCATATGAAATAGCTGAAACAAAAGTTGTTCAAGTTATGGAATTTGCACGTAAAAATGAACATCCTTTACAATGTACTTTGGAAAAACAATAATGTTATCATCAAGATTAGAACAAACTTTAAATAAAGCATTTGAAATTGCAGGATCAAATGAACATGAGTTTGTTACACTAGAACATTTGCTTATCGCATTATTAGATGATCAAGATGCTAATGAAGTATTAATAGCTTGTGGAGTGGATATAGAAGAGATTAGAGCTGTTTTAAACGATTTTATCATTAATGAGCTATCTTCTTTAAAATTAAATAATAATAAAGATGTGAAGCCTACCGCTTCTTTTCAGAGAGTAATTCAAAGAGCTGCTCACCATGTTCAAATGTCAGGAAATGAAGAAGTTACAGGAGCAAATATTTTAGTCGCTATTTTCAGTGAAAGAGAAAGTCATGCTGTTTTCTATTTAAATCAGCAAAATATGACAAGACTTAATGCAGTTTCATACATTAGTCATGGATCCTTAGATGAGGTAAGTTCAAGTAAAGTTGAAAATAAAAATAATGGTTCTAAAGAAAAAGAGCAAAAAAGTATTATTGATAAATATTGCGTTAATCTTAATTTGAAAGCAAAAAAAGGGGAAATAGATCCATTAATAGGTAGAAATAAAGAAGTAGATAGAACAATACAAGTTCTTTGCAGAAGAAGTAAAAATAATCCTTTATATGTCGGGGATCCTGGTGTAGGAAAAACAGCAATAGCAGAAGGTTTAGCCAGGAAAATAGTTAACAAGGATATACCAGAAATATTAGAAAATGCTATAATTTATAGTTTAGATATGGGTACTTTATTGGCCGGAACTCGTTATAGGGGAGACTTTGAAGAAAGATTAAAAGCTATTCTAAAAGAAATTTCTGATAATGATCGAGCGATACTTTTTATAGATGAAATCCATACTGTAGTTGGAGCAGGAGCTACTAGTGGAGGATCAATGGATGCTTCAAATTTATTAAAACCTGCTTTGGCTTCAGGACAATTAAGATGTATTGGTTCTACTACATATAAAGAATATAGAAGTCATTTTGAGAAAGATAGAGCTTTAGTTAGGCGTTTTCAAAAAATAGATGTTTCTGAACCCTCTAATAAAGATGCTGTTAAAATATTAAATGGTCTAAAATCTTATTATGAAAGTCACCATAACGTAAAATATACTAATGCAGCTATAAAAGCAGCTGTAGAACTAAGTGTTAGATATATTGGTGATAAAAAATTACCAGATAAAGCAATAGATGTTATTGATGAACTAGGGGCTTCACAAAGTTTAGTTTCTCCATCTAAAAGGAAAAAAACTCTAGGGGTTGCAGATTTGGAAGAAGTTATAGCTAAAATGGCTAGAATACCTTCTAAAAGGGTTAATACAAATGATCGTAGTTTATTATTGAACCTAGAGCGAGACTTGAAACTAGTTGTTTATGGACAGGATAATGCAGTAACTGAGGTGTCAGATGCTGTAAAATTGTCTAGAGCTGGGTTAAGAGACACTGAAAAACCGATAGGTTGTTATTTATTTACGGGTCCTACAGGCGTAGGTAAGACAGAAGTATCTAAACAGTTAGCTAGAAGCTTAGGATTAGAGTTAATGAGATTTGATATGTCTGAATATATGGAAAGACACTCTGTATCTAGATTAATAGGAGCTCCTCCTGGTTATGTAGGATTTGATCAAGGTGGACTTTTAACGGATAAAGTTGACCAAAACCCACATGCAGTTTTATTACTAGATGAAATAGAGAAAGCGCATCCTGATTTATTCAATATTTTGTTACAGGTTATGGATCACGGAAAGTTGACAGATAATAATGGTAAAACTATTGATTTTAGAAATATAATTTTAATTATGACATCTAATGCTGGGGCATCAGAAATGGCTAAAGCTCCAATTGGTTTTGGAAGAACTGAAAGAACTGGTGATGATAGTGAAGCTATCAAAAGGCTATTTGCTCCTGAATTTAGAAATAGGTTAGATGCAATCATAAAATTTAAAAATTTAAATAAAAATGTTG
>PAYS01000036.1 GCA_002715265.1 Candidatus Pelagibacterales bacterium | reverse complement strand
GAGTATCGCTATCAATTAAATTGCCCATCACTTGCAGCGTGATGCGAGCAATTGACTCGGTGCCAACAGCTAAACGCAAACCGGTGCGAAGAATTCTTTGGTGACCAATCAAGAAAGAAAATCGACGTCCAGTGCGCAAGAACCCGTCGAAACGCTCCCCAACCAGCCGGTTGTATTCTTCAGGAGCGGTCGCTGGGTTTGATTCGAATAAGTCGGCGATCAACATCCCGGTTTCAAGGCCGTAGTCAATTCCTTCGCCATTCATAGGGTTCACTAACCCTGCAGCATCGCCGATCGCTACCCAGCCCGCCCCGTGACGTTTCTGAGCACTCATAGGCAGACGCCATGCCCTTGGACGCTCCAAATAAGGACCGAGGTCCCACGAATCCCTCATTTGGTCTCTATAGGAATCACAAAGTTTGTTGAGATTGAGCGACTTAAAGCCCTTCATGGTGCTCAAGGCTCCGCACCCAATATTTACGGTCCCGTCGCCAGCTGGGAATAGCCAGCCATACCCGGGCACTGCAACATCGTTCTCGTCTCTCAGAGTCAAGCATGCCTCGATGTGCTCATCGTCATGACGGGGTGTTTCTGCGTAGGTGCGGATAGCAAGTCCGAACGGTTCGTCAGGATCGCGTTCAGCTCCGAGAATACGAGCAGCTTTTCCTTGGGCTCCGGCCGCTAGNACCACCAGATCAGCGGTCCAAGTTCCCTCAGGTGTTGTTACTCCGATGCATCGCCCTTGATGATCAAGTTCGGGAAGAACCTCGGTGTTGTAAATAGTTTCAGCCCCGGCATCAGCTGCTGCTTCCATCAATGCTGTGTCGAGTTGACGNCGAGGCCATACGGCGCCNTAGGACGGAAATCTTGATGTTTCGGGCCAGTCCAATTCCCGAACTTTTTTGCCGGCGATCATTCGCAGGCCTCGAATTTGNTGGGCNCGCTCAAGATCCAGNCCTAACTCGAGCAAGGCGCCAACAGCTCTCGGNGTTAGACCNTCTCCGCATACCTTGTCNCGNCCNAANGCACCNTTTTCGAAAACGGTGACGTTAATTCCNAGGCGCGCGGCTCGAATAGCTGNAGCAGCTCCCGCTGGGCCACCGCCGATCACGATGAGGTNTCGATGCGGCATNTTTACAGCTTGCCGTCTGGGATNTNAGAATCCATACCTGATTNNGTNGGCGATTTCCGNTGGCGNCCCCACCACGCTGCNNCTGCCAGAAACAGCATNTCGAAAGNGAATTCCCATGCTCTGCTCAACANAGCGAAAGCTGCGGCGTCAACCAANCCAAAATGGNTNGCCAATATTGCTGCCATTACGCCTTCGCGNACACCTAANCCTGCNGGAGTGACTCCGATCATNCCGGCGACNACAGCTGCATAGCTGGCGCCNAGTATTAGGGGGATTGCGTCTGAGGTCGAGTNGAAGAACCCNGCGGCNAGNCACANTGTTCCCNCAGCGCGAATCGCNACACTNGCTCCGAGTAANCCTGTTGCTTGGCTGAGNAGNNGTGGCTTAGGTGCGGGTAATTCNAAGNGTTTNGNCNTTGCTANNAGCTTGCCNACNGTNGGAACTGNCCANGGTGTNAGTGNTAGGCCAACAGCNGCGACNGTTCCACCNAGCCATCTNACTAGNGTGGGGAANGTTGTNGANGGCACGAACAGNGCGCAGATCAGTNCTGCCCAGCCAAACAGGATCGCNGTTTCGATTGCGATNGAAGTGGCTGTTACTGATTTNGAAATGCCTTCTTTNGTTGCNAGTTTNAGGCGAGATGCGATTGCAAGCAGTCCNGTTGGGAAATAGCGAGCTGTTTGAGCTAGGCACCAGACCCGGACTGCTCGTCCNNGGGNCAAGGAGTGGTTNAACGATGCGATGATNTGTCTCCANCCCAANGGAAGTAGCAAGTTNGCTGTGATAGTTGCNANGGCNGCNAATGGCAGCCANCCNANATTTAACCTGAGGTCAATNTGNGTGAGNTCGGNTTGATGCNGTCGCCCAACTCTGAAGAGAACNACGATNGTTGCGANAACTATCGCCCATTGCGTTGTTTGCTTCGCGTATCGACGCAAATCTTTCACGAAAGTGAGGGTACTGCCCCCTTTGCTTCTCTCTGATTCAGGCAGACTGGGGTGATGGTCGCNATCTNGGNTCAGCGTGTTGTTATCTGCTCCCCCGGATTTCCCGCGTCGATTGAAGATACCGANAAGCCTTTTCTCTTGAATCANGCGCGAGCCATTGTTGCAACTGGATTGAAGGTGACCGTTGTATGTCCATCTGTTCCGGGTCTTTCGCAGCGACAAGTGATCGACGGNGTGGAAATANTCAGGGTTCGCTATGGGCCNCGTCGCCTNGAAACGTTGGCNGCGACTGGNGCNATGTACANNGAGGCCCGCGGNTGGAAAGCGGTTCTTGTCGTTCCAATGATTTTTTCNATGCTTGCAAANACTGTNCAGNCAGCTNCGACGAGGACCTTCNNTCGCCTATGGCCACTGGTGGGTNCCNGGAGGAGTTGTAGCTGTCATAGCGGCACGATTGTCTGGTAAGCGCAGCGTTGTGCATCTGCACGGCTCTGATGTCGAAATCGCGAAAACAAACCCCATGAAGTTCCTGGCTCGCGTCGTGTTGCGTTTCGCCAACCAGCGGTTAGCTGCCAGTGATGACCTTGCTCGCTGGAGTGCACAACTTTGCGACCGTGACGTTCACACTCTCTCCATGCCGTTAGATTTCGAGCGCCTTCCGACCCCATCACCGGTTCCAGATGACGGCTACGTGCTCGGCGTGGGCCGTTTAGTACCCGAAAAAGGCTTCGATGTCTTAATTGACGCCGTGGGAAGTTTGGAGGAAAGCATTCGGCCACAGCTTGTGATTGTCGGTAATGGCCCCGAACGAGAAACGCTTGGCAAGAGGGCCTCCCAAGCCGGAGTTGACCTTCACTTACCAGGAGCTGTCTCGCCCACTGAACTGGGAAATTGGTACCGACGCGCTCACATTGTTGCTGTGCCCAGTCTCCGAGAAGGCTTCGGTCTTGTTGCTGCCGAGGCCGCCGCTGCGGGAAGAGCTGTGGTCGCTAGTGCAGTGGGAGGCATCCCAGAAGTTCTAGTTCACGGTTCATCAGGGCTGTTGGTAAGACCAGGCAGTGTTGAAGACTTAGCCGCCGCACTTCGATCCATTGATCCTCAATGGGGCGAAAATGGCCCGACGTACGTTTCTCAATTAGGGATGGACACCCACGGCGAAACTGTGAGCAAAATATTTGACCGACTCATTCAGTAACGGATTTGTAGCTTTCCGCGGAGTATTGAGAGAGTTAAATCCGTACATTAAGTGAACGGTGAACAGCTAAGTTTGGCTATTCGCGCGATAGTGGTCATGTACGTTTAGGTATACAAACCACTTCTTTGATCGGAAGTATCTCGAGGCAAACATGGCGATCTATATAGATGATCGAGAATTAGTCGCAGCTCATCAAGCTGGCGATACTGAGGCCTTTGAGGAACTTGTACGCGAACACCGACCTGCGTTGCTGAGACATGCCCATCGCAGACTGCAGTGCAACCAGGCCGCGGAAGATGCGGTTCAGGAGACACTGGTTCGCGCCTTTCGTGCCTTGCCCAAATTTAATGGCGAGTATCGGCTAGGACCATGGCTGCATCGCATAATGTCCAACGTCTGCATTGACGAAGCAAATCGTCGGCGTCGCGACGTCGAGAAGGTTGAACGCATATCTTCGACGCCTCCGGCTCAGATGAATGCACCAAGTGCAGAAGAAGAGTTGAATCTTCAAGTCGACCTGTCCTTTGTCGAGACTGCTATCGAGGGTTTGCCTCAAACTCATCGTGACGCCTTTGTCTATCGGGTAATCGACGAACTCGAATATGACGAATTGGCTACCGCTACCGGCGTATCAGAAGCCAACGCCCGTGCCCGTGTATCGCGTGCCCGTTCCATGCTCCGAGCGTCTTTGAAAGGTGTTGCGGTTCTACCAGCACTGTTGTATGGCATGTTGAAGCGTGGTGAAAAAGCTGCCGCCGCTGTAACGCCGACGAGTGAAGCGGTCCTCGCCACCGCAACTGGGGTGACGGGAACGACTGCATTGGCCTCAACTGCAACCCAGGCAGCGGTCACCGGGGTAGCAGCAGCGCCCGTAATCGCCGGAGCAGCAGCGACAGCGGCTCCAGCCGCAGTCCCGGTAGTTGCCAAGGCTGCCGTCAGCCTGGGTTTGGCTGCGGCTGTTTTCACTCCGACTTCCGATAGTGCGGTCCATCAAGCCGCTGAAAGTTTGGTATCCACGGTCGCCTTAGTCGGGGATACTGAATTAGCGAATGACGGCCAGAATGACCCTAGTGACCCAGTTGTAGTAGCTGTAGACACGAATGAAGGACAGTCGCCAGCGAACACAGAAACCCTGCCTGCGGACCAAAGCCAAAATATAAACCAGGGCCAGAGAGACACATCAGCAACTCTTGAAACTCTGTCGCCGTCGCTTCCCACGGCGGGAGCGTCCCAATCAACCGACGCCAGCCCGCAGATAAAAGTTCAAGCATCAAGTTCTGCTGCGTTGCCAGCATCCCAACCAGCTCTAGATGCTGAACCCGGTAAAGCCGGCACCATAAGCGGGTTAGCTCTAACTATCTCTGAATCAGGCCCAGGACAAACAGGACTAAGCGGCGATGTCACGATCTCCACTGATGGAACCTCGTTTGTGGGGAATCTTGATCCAGTGAGTCGAATCCGACTTGCGGCCCAAACAGCCGATAATGGTGGCGGAAAACGACTAGATGGTCTTCTTATCATTAACCTCAATAACGGTGGCCCTGTTGAAATGCGTATTGCTGGTTTCGCTACCGGTGACGACGATGATCTCCAGATACACGGCTTGTTCCGACTTGACTCCTCTGCTTTAAATCTTGCAGAACAAGGGAATTTCAACGGCTCGTTAAACCTAGGCGGCGGCGGGNCTCCAGGGGCATTAGGAATTAACTTCACTCCGTGAATCGCATCAGAAAATCGTGTTGTTGGGTCGCGTTTTTCTTAGTTGCGTCCATGCTCGGCATCAGTCCGTCATCTGCCACGATCACCAATGCTGGGGCGGTAAACCCTCACCACTGGCCGACTTCTGCAGGTTTATCGCCGCAGCTTGAGGCATGGCCGAATGCCATCCGTCTATACGGTCCGACTCGTTATCAGACAGGCCTTGCCGCAGTGTTAGCGCTTCGAGGCAACGGTGGGTTCCCTTATACAACACCAGATCCCACGTCGGCTGATGCAACTGAACTTGCAACAGCGTCAGGTTGGTGGGGCGCTAACCGCTGTCCTCGAGCGGTCATCATCGTTGCCGGTGACTCTCCTGCTGACGCCCTAACGGCTACGTCATTGTCAGATGCAACAGGTCTATCCGGTGAGCCATATTTACAACGTTCGGCTGCTGCAGACCCACTTTTTGACCCGATAGGCGGATTTAAGCGAGTTGACACCGAATATGCGCCCATAATCCTGACGAGGGCGGCTCGACGCGGTGCTAAGGCACTTACCTTGGCAAGTCGTTACGCGTTACAAGATTTACGAGCCGGCGGGTGCGCGACGGCTCGTGAGGCAATCATCGTCGGTGGAACAGCAGCCGTCCCTGCTGAAGTTGAGAACGAGCTGATTTCGATCGGCTACACCTCGGTTTATAGGGTTTCTGGGGCGAATCGGTTTGCAACCGCCAGCGCAGTAGCGAATTCTCTAGGAACTGCCCCTGTTCCAGCAGGGGTAAGTGGTTGTTTTGACACTTCGGGCTTGGATGGCTCAACTCGCATGAGTTTTTATGCGAATTCAGTTGTTGAATGGAGGCCATCTGCGGCGAGATGCCAACTTTTAGGCCGTTCCGTGGTCCTTACTGATGGAATTACGGGCGCAGATGCCTTAGCAGCTGGTTGGTGGACCTCGTTTTGGCAAGTTCCGGTGCTTTTACATGACGGTTCAGATGAACTTCCGCCCGAGACTGCTGCGGCCCTACAAACTCTGAACGTGTCGAATCTTTTGGTTTTGGGGGGCACCGGTCGCGTATCTGACTCGGTAGCGAATGCAGCGGCCGAGTTAGCAGGCGCGACTCTGCGCCGCGTTTCAGGCGAAGATCGGTATTCCACTAGCGTCGCTATGGCGAAGTATTTAGGTGGTTGGTGGCCGACCGGAACGGGCACTAGTTCGGCTTCTTCGCTGATCTGCATGGCGGCCTCATCAGGGTCGGGCGTATCAGCGAAAGGTTGGGCTGATGCGCTCGGAGCTGGAGCTTGGTGCGCCACAGCGTCAGGGGCAGCTAGCAACGTGGCTGCCCCAGCACGCCGTCTAGCGCCGCTTTCAGGTCAGGTCCCGACAACAGCGACTATCCCAAGTCGTCCCGCTAGGGACGCGATTCCAATTATTTTGGTTCCTGCGAAAACCTCTGCCGTGCCGGGCTCCGTGGCTACCTTCTTGAGGGAAAGCTTTCCGCCCAATGATTACTGGTGTTCAAGCATTACGTCTCAAACCACTTGTAAAACTCCTGGATTTGCAGTTGTGTTCGGCGGATCAGCGGTAGTGGACCCAGGTCTCGTGACGGCTGTGTCATCAGCTCTAGGAGGCGAGATTCAAGGTTCTGGGAGTGCTTCGAATCCAACGTTGCAGAATCTATACGCTACACAATTGGTCCAGGGACCCGTATTCCATGAAAGTGGCCCGGGCACGCTTCAACTGTGTGTTCCGCGAGGCGGTTACCCCCAGGCACGCTGGTTAGTCGCTGGTATCGATAACGACCCAAAGGTTCGAGCGATGGTTGACGTGATGGGTTCGGGATGGCATTTAATGGACGCTGACGGTGCGGGCCGATCGGTTGGGATTTCGACACCAGGGTGTTTGTCGACTTCAATGACAGCAGAAAGTAAAATTTGGGTGAGGGCAGTTGGGTTAGATGGCCGCTCCTCGCCTGCCCGATACGTTGCTGTAGATACAGCGGTTCGAACGACGTTGACCGGCCCGATCGTGTCCTTTCCACCACTTGCTTTCTCCGGTTTGGACAGTGCAACCGATCCAGCATCCGGCGGGACGACTTCCTGGACGTTCTCTTCAATTTGGCCCCCTGTTTTGGCTCTTCATGGGGGAGAAAGTGCATCTTTGTCTGCTAGCTCTCTTGTAGTTACTCTCGAGCGAGGCGTCGAAGGCGCTGTGCCAACCCCAGACACGTTCACTGCCACATGGACGATTGAAGGAAGTCGGGGAACTATTACCGGGTCTGCATCAGGCGAAGCCATTCTCCTTGGAGGTAGCTGGGAACTTCGAGGAAAGGCCACAATTTCTTCTGATAGCTCCTGGATAGGCCCTAGAGGTGACGGTGGCTTCAGCGCCTCAATAAACCTTAATTCAGTGGGTTCGGGCGACGATTCTGTGAATTGGCTAGTGGACGGTATTGGGTAAAACCGATTTTATTTCGTTTCCTTGCATATTTATCGCAAGTTTCGTACCGTTAACGTAGGATTCTTTGTTGGATCTGTCACATCTGCGGGTGTGACACGGTTATACATAATTGAAAGCGGTGTGTGGTCCTCAGGGCCTCATGTTTGCTCTGGCCGATGCTCGGGTCATCCGGGCCCGGTATCGACTATTGGAAATTTTGTCATAGGAGGCAAAAACCTTGATTACTCGCACAAAGCGAAGCTCAAAGCGTTCAGTCGCAGCAGTTATTGCTGCGGCCTTGATCGCGTCTGTGCTTGCCATTGTTGCATCACCTGCGAGTGCTGTAACTCCGGTAACGATTACGACGCGTTCAACGCTCTCGGGCACCGATCGCTACGACACCTCAGTGAAGGTTCATACAGCGGCTGAAGCTAAGGACGATAACGCATCTTTTACTGATCTTGTTATCGCCAGTGGCGATGCGTTCCCGGACGCATTGTCTGCTATTGCTCTGGCAAGGAAGGAAGATGCAGGCGTCTTGCTTCTCCCGTCCAGTGGAGCGATGTCAGCTGCTGCAATCACCAAAGCTATTGCTGCGACCAACATCTACATTATTGGTGGCACAAATGCGCTGAGTTCTGCAGTTGAAACCAAGCTAAAGACCACAGTTGCTGCTGGTGGTGCAGGAAAGACATCTCTAAACGTGACACGTCTTTCCGGTACTGACCGTTACGCAACCGCTGCGGTTGTAGCTAACACCATTGGCGCTGCCGGTGTTGCAAAGCACGACAACAAGGCAACCGCCATCGTTGTGAGTGGCGAAAACTTCGCAGATGCTGTTTCAGCGTCTCCGTTAGTATCTGGCCCAACAACTCAAGCTGGGACCCTGGCCCACCCGATTCTGCTCGTAACGAAAGATTCGGTACCAGTTTCGACTGAAGTTGCCCTGTTGAACCTCGGCATCAAGAAGATCGTCATCGTTGGTGGTGAAAGCGCTGTTTCATCTGCGGTTGCTACTGAACTTGGTACCGGACGTACCGTCGTTCGTATATCTGGTGCTGATCGTTTCGCTACCGCTGCTGCTGTAGCAGACCTGGCTATCAAGGGTGTCGCTGCAGGCGGCTTCGGAATGAACAAGCGTGAGGTATACCTCGCGGAAATGGGTGCCGCTAGTGGCGGCGCTGACGCCCTCTCAGCTGGCTCACTTGTTAGCGAAGACGGCGGTGTTCTTCTCGGTACAAGCGGCGGAACACTTCCTGCCGCTACCAGCGCCTGGCTTACAGCAAACAATGCTGGAGCCGCAGGACTGACCGTCGGAATTATTGGCGGAACCGGTGTCATCCCAACCGCTACAGAAGCATCGATTAAGACTGCTGCGGGCGGTTCTGCTACGGCTCTAGTGGCCACAATGAGCAATACCCGTGCAGGACAAACCTCTGTCACTGTTACGTTCAGCGAACCAATCACCAAAGCATCGTGTGCTAATGGTGACCTCGTGGTCATCAACTCTGCAACTGGTGGCTCTGTAGCTTCGACTGCTTGCACCATGACCACTGTTCCGTCAACCGCGTTGGTTGGTACTACAGCAGTGTTCACGGTTGCGGCGTTGACAGGTGGCTATGAGGTTCGTCTGCCTAAGGGCGTTGTACAAACAGCTGATGGGCGTAAAAATGCCATGACATCTGTAACTGTGGCGCTTGACACCACAAAGCCTGTTGTCACGGTCAACCCGACCATCAATGCAACTGGTACTGCTATCAAAGCTACGTTCAGTGAACCTGTGAAGCAGGTTGCTGCGCTAGCTAACAACACCGTTCTGACTGTTGGCGGTCTCGAAGAGGCCGGTGACAAGACGGTAGTTACCTGTCTTGGCGCCACTTGTGCAGCTTCGGCGAACATTGAGTCAATTGGTGACAACACCGTCTTTGATTCGATGACGGTTACAAACGCTTCTGCATACAACGCTGGAACTCTTGTGACATTCCTTAAAGACAAGTTCCAGGACTTGGCAGGAAACAAGAACGCAGCCGCTTCTGCGACTCTCGTTCTTGACTCCACCAAGCCAACCGTTGTAGGCGTACCTGTTGCCACCATGGCAACCGGAAATGCTGCGGTGTACTCGTTGGACAACAAAGTCCTTCTCACGATGAAGACTGCTGGTTCAGCAGGTAACGACTGGGACGTTCATTGGGCACAAGCAGCAGCTGATGCTGCGACCACTGAAGCGTGTTCAGTTTCTGGCGAGGTAATCACGCTTGTCTTCACCACACCGGACGACTCTCGTAACACCTCGTCGACCGCTACCACCATGAAGAACACAATTAATGGAACAGCTGCATGTGCGGCGGTCGTGACTGCTTCACTTGTTGGCTCACCTGGTGCATTGACAGCTACCATTTCGGCAGCTGCTCAAGGTGCTGGTGTTCCGGCTTCCTTCACCGGTGGTACCGAAACTGTGACTGTTACCACTAGCTTCAGTGAAGCCATCCCGAAGACTGGTGCCCCTGCGGCTTCCATTCGTTGGGACGGTGCGTGCGACGACAACTACGTCGATGCAACCGCAGCACAAACCGTTATCAGTGGCAGCACTGTAACCACTACCCACACCATCATCGTGGACACCCAGAAGTTTGTGTCGGGTACTTCCTGTGTTGACTACACCACAGCAATCAAGGACGTTGCAGGCAACGCCATGCTTGCTGATACCGGCAATGTTGCTGGACTTGGTTGATCAATACTTGAGCTGATTCAGCTTTAAATAACAGTTAGTTGGCCCCGGGGATTGCCCCGGGGTCAACTCGCGTTTTCAAGCAACATTGGTCCTATACAACCAGTGGTGCGCGGTACCCTCAGTCGGATGCGGACATCTAGAGGCTTTATTGTGACAGCTGCGCTTGGAGCTATAACGCTGGTTGGTTGTGGCGGCACGACCGTCAAAACCGTCCCCTCAAACTCATCACACAGTCCGGCGCCCTCTACGGAAGCTCCTCTACCTCCTGCCACTACGGCAGCCCCGGTTACCACTGTTGTGATGGTGTCAACAACATCAACAGTCCCCCCGACGACAACGTCTATGAGCCCGAGAACGTCCACGACGACTACCACCGCCCCTGCTCCAACGTCGACGACATCAGCGACTACCACCACCATCGAGTTCATCACAGTGGAACCAGAGGCTCCCTACGTTGAAACGCTCGAACCTAACGCTTGAACGTTTCACCGCTTCTGCGGTGGTGGTGCTTCACGCGTTAGTGGCGGTAACCCACGGGGGCCCGGTTGCGGTCCCCGATGTCTCGGCATATCTTAGCTTTGCTCAGTGGATACACGGTGGGGTGTTGCCCGCGAATCTTGCTTTTCACCCTGGTTACGGGCTTGTTTTGTCGCCCTTCGGGTCCCTCAACGGTGCGACGTTACACACGTTGGCGCTTATATGTAATGGCGCTCTCGCCGCGTCGTGTGTGTTGCTAGCAGCAGGCCTCGCCCGACGACTCAATGGACCACCGTGGACTATTCGGGTCGCCATAATCGTCGCAGCTGTCCACCCCGCTCTCTCTTCAAGCTCCCGTGTTGCCTGGCCGGAGACGCTGCTTGCGGTGATCGTGATGTGTGCGGCCCTGATGTTGACGTCATCTCGTTTTGTTGCTGCGGGAGCAATTTGTGGACTGGCAGTAGCGGTCCATCCTCGAGCAATTGTCTTAGTGATGGCAATTGTTGTTTTGAGTATTACTCAACGACGCATCAAACCCCTGCTTGCAGGCCTAGCCCCAGGGTTGCTGGTGACCGGCTTACTTCTTCAAATCACTGAGAGTTGGCCCTCGGCAAGAATCCAAGCGGCGCAAAGCCTTGGAGACGGGCCAGGACCCTTCACCACAACCCTAGGGCAATGGTTAGCGCTTGTAGCTGGCACGGCTGGCCTCGCGGCGCTGGGAATATTCGTGGGCTTGCGAGCTCTCCGAAGTCGAACAGAGTCAACTTCGACTGCATTTGTAGCGTTGAGCGCACTAGGCATGTTGCTGTTAGGCGGGTGGGTGTTGACCGGTAGCGCTCGCATCGACACCCTCATGTACGACCGCTACATGAGCCCCTGGATAGTTCCCTTGACGGTAATAGGGATAGTCGCAGTTGCTCAACGCACCATTGGAACTCGCGCACAGATTATTACCGGGCTACTCACAGTTGCGAGTGTGATCACCGCTATATCAGCCAGCGGCGGTCAGAGTTTTGAAGCTCGGCGCATTATGACGCTTTCGCAAAGTTCACTATGGATGACTTTTGACTCGCAACTGGTACCGGTCGCTGTGACTGCCGGCCTCATAGCAACTTTAGGCATCGCCAGTATTCGTCAGGGCCCACTCATTCCTCTCGCCTTAATGTCGATAGTCGCCGTTTCGTCAACTGTCATCAATCATGTGCATTTGCGGGACGTAGGCCAGATTGCGGAGGGGCAAAACACTGCTGCTGTGCTCGTCCCCCAAAATGTGCCCTGTTTGGCTCACGACATCTCATCCAAACCTTATGCAATGTGGCTCTATCGGCTCGAACTACCTGACATGCGCCACCAACGTGTCAACCTCGCAGCGGGGGAAGAACCTTGCGGCAACTATGTCATTGCAGCGACAGACGCTTTAGACGACTGTATTGATGCCACATTGCTAATTGCAGAGCCTTTAGCTACGTGGGGACTATGGCGATACCCCAGCAACGGGTGTGCGGCTACGCGTTCTTGATAAGTAAGCCTCCGTCTATTGGCAAAATCGCGCCAGTCATGTATTGACTTGCAGGTAAACAGAAATTGAGAGTCCCGTGCGCGACTTCTTCAGGTTGCGCGTAGCGGCCTAGCGCAGTGCGACGTTTGGCAAAAATAATCTTGTCTTCCTCGGGAAAGTCCGCGGTCATAGGAGTGTCAATTGGCCCAGGGCAGATGCAATTGACGGTGATTGCTTCGCGACCCAACTCCACGGCAAGTGACTTTGTTAAACCGACCACCCCGTGTTTAGCTGCGGTGTATGGCGACCCGAACTTGGTTGCGCCCCACCCTTCCGTAGATGCGATATTGACGATGCGTGCTGCATCGCTTTGTCGAAGATACGGCAACGCGGCTCTAATCGTACGAGTATGCGCGGTTAACAGTACTTCTACCGAAATAGCCCACTCGTCCTCATAGTTCTCGGCATCGATGGGAGCAAAACGCGAAATTCCCGCATTGTTAATCAAATAATCAAGCCCACCGAACCTCTCAGCCACTTCGTCAGTTACTTGCTGCACCCGGTCAGCATTCGCGACGTCCATCGTCCACCCCGCCGCTGATCCACCGGCATCAACGATTTCCGCTACTACCGCATCAACCTCTGCTTGACCGAGATCGGTGACCGCTACATGGGCCCCTTCATCTGCGAAAAGATGAGCAGTTGATCTTCCCTGACCGCCGCCAGCTCCAGTGACCAGCACCACACGGCCTTCAACAGATCTACTCAATTCAGTTAAACGAGCCACAATCACCCCTTTAGGTATCTCTATGGGCAGAAGCTAGCCCCTAAAGCCGCTGCGTTGCCTTGTGAAGTTCTTGGCATCAGATTTTGTTCACTGAGTTTCGAGGTGACGTTCAAGAACGTCCGCGTATTTTGTCAGCGCCTCTTCGCGTTTTTTGGGTATATGAGCGCTGGGGAATAGGTCATCGCAAGGCACATAATCATCTAGCACTCTGCGAGCAACCTGTACCTTATGAACCTCAGTTGGGCCGTCAGCTAAGCCCATGTGGAATGACTCCATTACTTCTTTGGTGAATGGCATCTCCCACGAAACTCCGAGCGACCCATGGATTTGCAGCGCCCGGGTAGCGATATTTCGATACACACCAGGCATAGCTGCTTTCACCCCAGAAATGTCTTTACGCACTTTCTTGTAGTCCTGGTATTTGTCGATTCGCCACGCAGTTCGCAACACGAATAAGCGGAACATTTCCATTTCCAGCCATGAATCGGCGATCATCTCCTGCACCATCTGCTTCTTTGACAGGAGCTCTCCCTGGGTGGTGCGACTAATTGCTCGTTCGCACATCATGTCGAAAATTCGTTGTACCCGACCGCTGGTGCGCATTGCGTGATGAATACGTCCGCCACCCAAACGCGTTTGAGCAACGATAAACCCGCCGCCCCGCGGCCCTAAAAGGTTTTCTTTGGGAACACGAACATTTTCGTAACGCACGTAGGCATGAGAACCGTGGTCATCAGATTCCGATTCGTAGCCCAAGCCAACATTTCGAACAATTTCCACACCGGGTGTATCGGTGGGCACCAAAAACATTGATTGCTGTTGATACGGCGGGTTATCGGGGTCAGTGACGACCATCACGATCAGAAACGTGGAGTAACGGGCGTTGGAAGAAAACCACTTTTCGCCGTTAATGACCCACTCATCGCCATCTTGGGTGGCGGTGGTTTGGAAGACTTTCGGGTCTGCCCCTCCCTGAGGTTCGGTCATGGAGTAACAGGAAACGATTTCGTTTCGAAGCAATGGCTCAAGAAACTCCGCCTTTTGTTCTGGGGTTCCGAAATGAGCCAATATCTCGCTGTTGCCAGTGTCGGGGGCCTGGGTACCGAAGATTGTTGACGCGCAGCGAGCGCGACCCAGTATTTCGTTCATTAACGCAAGCTTGACTTGGCCGTAACCGGGACCCCCAAGTTCTGGTCCGAGATGACATGCCCACAG
>PAYS01000035.1 GCA_002715265.1 Candidatus Pelagibacterales bacterium | reverse complement strand
TACCAATAATTTGGTCTTTTTCTTTAATTGCGCCTATTCTTCTAATATCCATTCTTACAGATGAATAAAATTTAAGAGCATTTCCCCCAGATGTAGTCTCTGGATTACCAAACATAACACCAATTTTCATTCTTATTTGATTTATGAAAATAACCATTGTATTTGTTCGTGAAATTGAGCTTGTAAGCTTCCTTAAAGCTTGACTCATCAGTCTTGATTGTAGACCAACATGATGGTCTCCCATTTCACCTTCAATTTCAGCTCTTGGAGTTAAAGCTGCAACAGAGTCAACAACTAACACCGAAATTGAACCTGATTTAATTAACGTATCAGTTATTTCTAAAGCCTGTTCTCCTGTGTCAGGTTGAGATATTAATAATTCTTCAGTATCTACACCTAACTTTTTTGCGTAAACTGGGTCTAAAGCATGTTCTGCATCTACAAAAGCACAAACTCCTCCAGTTTTCTGAGCTTCAGCAGTTACATGTAGTGCCAAAGTAGTTTTTCCTGAACTTTCAGGGCCATAAATTTCTATTATCCTACCTCTAGGCAATCCTCCTATTCCTAATGCCACATCAAGACCTAAAGAGCCAGTAGAAATGGCTTCTACTTCTACTACGCTATTTTCTCCTAACTTCATTATAGATCCTTTACCATAAGATCTTTCAATCTGACTCAACGCTGTCTCGAGTGCTTTTTCTTTTTCTTTATCTTCCATATGTACTATCCTTAATTCTGGTTTTTTTTCCATTTCTGTCATAATACTATCCTAACCCATGCTTCTAAGTAAAAGTTTTTTTTAATTAAAACAAAATACAAATGATCTTGTTTTGTTCTGTTTAATATAAACATAAAATCTCACACAAAGTCAATATGTTTGTTCTTATTTTGTTCTTTATAAAGAATCGTCTCTATGAGAGCGTTCATGTTTTTCATGTCGCTCCTGCGCTTGGATAGATAATAAAGCTATAGGCCTTGCATCCAGCCTTTTTAAACCAATAGGCTCACCCGTCTCAATACAATAACCATATGAGCCATCTTTAATTCTTGCTAAAGCTGCATTAATTTTTGCTAACAATTTTCTTTGTCTATCTCTAGTCCTTAATTCTAAAGCTCTTTCAGTTTCTGTAGATGCTCTATCAGCAACATCTGCTTCCGGAGTATTATTATTTTGCAAATTTTCTCTAGTTTTTTCAGAATCAGAAACTACCTCTGATCTCCATTTTTCTAACTTTAGCTTAAAATAAGCTAACTGATCTTTACACATAAAAGGATCTTTATCACTTAATTTATATGACTCTAGTGAAATAATTTTATTTTTACTTTTATTAACTTTTTTAACTGGCATGAACAAATAACTTTCTTAGTAAATGTTGTTAGCAATGTTGCAAGATTATATTTATACAAAAAAATAATTCAAGAATAGATTAAATTAATAAAATTTAATTAAAAATATTTTTTTAAATTTAGCTCTATCCAACTGTCTTGTCTTAAAATATATAAATTAGAGCCCAATCTACCATTTTGGTATATAGCACCTTTTACTCCTAAGGTAATCGAATCAGTTATTCTTCGTCCTAAATCTAACTGATATATTTGTCCATCTCCATCAAGATCAAAAATAGTTCCCAATAACATTTCTGTATTTTCTGCATCATTTAGGTTAAAACGAGTAGCTAAAAACAGATCATCTTGAAGAGAATCACTGGATCTTGATCTTCTTGAGTCAAAATTATATTCCATTAAAAAACCAATATCTCCATTATCACCTATGCTTTGATATGATGTGTGCTCAAACCCTAAAACAGCTGAAATATGGCCGCCCCTTCTTAAATTTGAATCTTTTTCTCCATGCCTTGCAACCCATTCAAGTTTTAATAATGTACTATTCATTGTTCTCTGCAATGTACCTCCTAATTGCCTTATTCTTTGATAATTTGGAGCATATTGAATTTTTCCATCAATAATCTTAATATCTATTGCAGGTGCTCTTGCATAACCAACAAAACTATGTAACGAAATGTCATATTCATCATAACTATTAGACCACCTCATCGCCAACTCTGGCGTCCATTTACTTCCGCCTTCATATGAGCTAGCATTCTTTAAAAATGGGGGATTTGTTCTTAACCTTCCTTTTAAACCAGGAAAAGTTCGTTCACGAAAATAAGTCATTAAATAAAAATCAAAATATCCGTAATCCCTTATCAAAGTTAAATTAATTAAGGGTTGTCCTAATTTAGTTTTCATAAGAGGGTCATCAACAGCGTCAAATTGATTAATAATATCTACAACATTTTTTGATTCAGTAACACCCCAAAAAACTTGTCCTATCCCAAAATTACTCTCCCAATCTTCTCCATAAAAAGAATATTTTAATTCTCTAAAATCAAAGTGTGTTCTATAGTCATCTTGACTATCCAGCCTATAAAAAGGCCTAAAAACAAAATTTTTACTATTAGACCACTCCATATATATTTCTGGTTCAAATGAAAAAGAATAATTATTATGTTTTTGCTCATTATTTATAGGAGATTCAGGAAATATCCAAGATGATAAGGACAAGTCTGCCTTATAGTCTATATAGTCTGGAGCTATATCACCAAAACTATTTTTAACTAAAAAAAATGATAATGATAGTATAATACAAAAACGCATTACCTAGCACGTTTTAGAGACTGACGATTAAAATCAGAATCTTTTAATCCTGTCTGATATAATATTTCTTTAACTGAAATATCTGTTTCTTTACCAGTATTATGATTTACCATTTTTAAAGAGTGAGCACTCCAATATTGATCTAAATACAGCTTATAATCAGAAAAAACTAATGTTTTTAGTAAATCATTTTTACGATCATAATAATCTATTTTCCATATTCTATACTCGTTTTGATCCATCCATACAACTCTTCTTGTATAACCCGATGATTTGTCGACTGGATAATCTTCTGTAACATAACAAGTTTCCTCTTCAAAACCAGGACAGACAACATCCTCAATCCATTTATATGTGTACTTTTCAATTTCTTGGCTAGAAAGATCTTCATAAGCAAATTCAGAACCAACAAAGGAACCGGACTTGTTATCAGAACTAATTCTTTTCACTCTTTTAAGAGCAGGCAAATATAACCACTGATCATCGGGACCCACTTTATGTGTATATGTTAAAACAGCAGTTCCCTCAACATCTCTAGGATGTTGAAAAATAAATATTGATTTATCTCCATCTCCATCTACTTCTAATGTTTTAGAATTAAACATTCTGATACTTTCTTCTCCCTGTGCGTTTCTTAAAATCATCTCCATATCTTGTATGATATCTTTAAAACCTTTTCCGTCTAAATCCGCCTCAGTTGCAATTCTAAGACCTTTCTCTTCAGGTGTTTCAGCCATTACTGATACAACCATATTTAAAAAAATCACAATAGGTAAAAATATTTTAAAATAAGTTTTCATAAATTCATCCTCTTATTTATTTAGTTTATTTCTAAAATTTTCAAGTTTCATTAATAATGGTGGTAAAAACAAAAAATCTGCTATTAAAGCAAATGCTATCGTTATCATAGATAATTGTGCTAAATCCGAGTTAACCCTAAAACCAGAACTTGCTAAGACCATAAAACCTCCTATTAATGCACAAGAAGTGACAGTTAAGGCAAATCCTACCGTTGTAAATGCATAACGCGTTGCATCTTCAGGAGATTTATTTAATTCCTTTCTACCTCTTAAATACTTACTTAAAAAGTGTACGGTATCATCCACAACAATACCTAAAGTCATTGCTCCAACTACCGCTATTGCAATTCCAACTTCCCCTACTATATAACCCCATAGACCAAAAGCCATAGCTGCAGGAAAAAGATTAGGAACTAAACTCATTAAGCCAATAGGTAAACTTTTTAATGCAAATATTAAAATTAAAGAAATAATCACCAATGCCATAAAAGAACCAAATAACATAGAATTGATATTTCTCTCTGATAAATGGGCAAATATAACTGAAAGACCTGAACCAACTGTCTTGAATTCAGGAATATTTTCACCTAACCATACTTGTGCCTTAGCATCCAAACTTCTTAAATGAGCCGAAGATGCGTGTTGAACACTCACTGTCATTCTAGTTGCTGACTTAGAAACATTTATACTACTATTTAAGTCCAAACCAAAAGGTACAGAAAGTTCATATAATAACAAATATTGAGCCGCCAATTCCTGAGATTCAGGAATTTTATAAAAGGTCTCATCATCATTATTCATAGCCTTATTTAATCTTTTTATAGTATCTGATACTACACTAACATGATTAACACCTTCTTGAGTCCTATACCAATTTGCAAACTTATCTAGATTAGCCAAATATGTAGGATTGTTAATTCCTCCATCTTCACCTGCAGGAACAGAATATTCTATAGCATTCAAGCCTGTAAGATTATCTTCCAAAAAATCAGAATGAGCTCTAATTTCAAATTGTTTATCAAAATAAGTAGTCCAAGTATCATCCAACTTTATATTTGTAATACCAAGCAAAAGACATACAATTACAATACTTGAAACAGGCAGCAACATTTTTTGTTTAACAATCACAAAATTAGATAATTTTTCCATAAGAGATTTAGAAAAATAGGTTTCTTTTTGTTGAACCTTTGCTGGAAGAATAGCTAATAAAGCAGGAAGAACTAATACCGCATTAACAAAAGCAATTAAATTTCCAGCAGCAAGCATATAGCCTAACTCTCTAAATGGAGGAGAATCAGAAAAATGCATAGATAAAAAACCTACTGCAGTCGTAGCAGAAGTAATAAAAACTGGCTGTAAATTTACCCTTAAGGATTCAATTATTGCATCTTTCTTTTCTATTCCAGATCTCATTTGTTGCCTTTGCGTACTTATGATATGTACACAATGAGCAATACTAAGAATAAATAACATTAGAGGAGCATTACTTGTAACAGCATTAATAATTACTCCCATATATCCAGCAGCGCCCATCATTCCTACAGCTGCAAGTATAGCTATTAATGCTGTCAAAAACGCTGCTGATATAGCCTTCAACGCTATACCTGCAATTATAAAAATAACCAATAATGTTAGAGGAAGTAAAGTTGAGATGTCTTTCATAGAAACTTCAGTGAAAGCTAAAGTTAAAGGTACTCCTCCTGAAACATATAAATCAATATTAGGCCATACTTCAGCAAACCTAGCTTGCTCACTTCTAATGAATTTCATAATTTCAATTGTTGCACCACCACTTGCAATAGGGTCTTCAGGCATGATTATATTTATGTTAATACCTGTAACTAATCCCTCAGAATCAACTAGCAAATTTCTTATCAAAGGCTCGCCTAAAGCAACCCGCTTTGCATTGTCTGCTATTTCAGGTGTAATTAAACCTTCTTCAACTAAATCACTAATTATTACATCATCACCATCAGACCTAGTCCATTGAAAATTCGTGATTGAATCAACGCGACTTGAAAAAGGTGTTTGCCAAAGTCTATCTGTCATTTCTCTTACTGCAGCTAATGTTTCTCCACTAAAAACATTCTTATCTTTCGGAGCCAATACAAGATATACATTATCATCACGAGAGTAAGTTTTCTCTAAGGTTTCAAGAGCTAATAATTGAGGATTGTCTTTCGAGAAAAATATTCTGTTGTCAGGATTCATACTAAGTCCAGACAACCCCATTACCCATACAACAGTTAAAAGCAGACCAAATAGTAAGGAAAGCCATTTTCTTTTTACTATAAATTCACCATATTCTTTTGCAGTCATTTAGCTCTCCATAATAATTATTTTTCTATTAATTCTATACTATATCCATCAGGATCTTTTATAAATGCAATAACGGTAGTACCATGTTTCATCGGACCAGGCTTTCTTACTACATTCACACCATCGTCTTCAAGTTTTTTACATAAATTATATATACCTTTTACCCCTATTGCTATATGTCCCCATGCATCTCCAATATTATAGGGCTTTTCTTGATCCCAATTATAAGTCAATTCTAATACCGTATTAGCATCCTCAGACCCATAACCCAAAAATACTAGAGTAAATTTACCACTAGGATAATCTGACTTTCTCAAAACCTTCATGTTTAAATATTTAGTATAAAAATCAATAGATTTATCTAGGTCATAAACCCTCATCATTGTATGTAAATATTTGAAATCTATTTCCCCCATTTGAAGCTCCAAAAAAGATGTTCTTAAAATTTTTATTTATTGCAATAAAAAAATAAATAGTATTTACGTAGTTTTAATATAAATAGATTAGATTGTCACAATATTAATATATATATATAGTTATGAAAAAAAATTTAAAAGCCCCCTGGTGGGATGAAGCAAGAGAATATTTATCCACAAAAGATAAAACCTTAAAAAAAATTATAATTAAATATGATGCAGGTTTTCTGCAATCAAGAGGAGATCCATTTACTGCTCTCTGCAGAACAATAATTGGTCAGCAAATTTCTGTAAAAGCGGCCGCAAGTATATTTAATAAGTTTGAATTAAAAGTTAAAAAGATAAATTATAAAAATGTATTAAAATTAAATATAAATGAGATAAAAAAATGTGGATTATCATATAAAAAATGTGAATACATATTAGGACTAGCTAATTTTTTTAATAATAACCAAAGTAAAATTAAATCCTGGAAAAATTTAAGTGATGAGATAGTAATAAAAGAATTATGTGAGTTAAATGGCATTGGTCCATGGAGTGCAGAAATGTTTTTAATGTTTTGTCTGTTACGACCAAATATTTTACCATTAGGAGACCTTGGATTAAGAAAAGCTGTAGGCATCCATTATCTAAATAAAACAAATCCAACTTATGAAGAAGTTTCAAATATTGCAAAAAATTGGACACCTTATTGTAGTGCTGCTACTTGGTATATGTGGAGATCAATAGACCCTATTCCTGTTGAATATTAAATACTATGCTCCAACATAAATTAATAAAGTTTTAAAAGTTAAAATTTTGTGTTAAAGATTGTCGAAAAAAATTTGGATATTTATGATGGAAAACTCTAAGACTAGTTTAAATAAAATTTATTTATGTTTTTTGTGTATATTTTTATATTTTACAAATAATCCTGCTTTTACTCAAGGAGCAGCGTCCGTAGAAGTGGACCCAGTAGTTCTTCAAACTTTAAACCAATCTGTTCCAGTTATAGGTAGAGTAGTTTCTTTGAAAGAGGCAAAAGTTCCTGCNGCCGTTATGGGAAGAGTAGAAAAAGTTCTTGTAGAAGAAGGAGATCGAGTTAAAAAAGGACAAATACTTGCTTCAATAGATACGGAACGCTATAAATGGCTAGCAAACATAGCTTCAGCAAATGTAAATGCAGCTAAAGCAGAACTTAAAAGTGCACAAGCCGAAACCAAAATTAATTTAGTAGAACTTGAAAGAATGATTAGCTTGAAAAATTCTTCAGCCTTCAATGCTTCAAAATATGATAAACTACAAAATCAAAATACTGCCTTGTTGGCAAAAGAAGAGATAGTTGAAGCTAAGTTAAATTCAGCCATTCAAGAAGAAAATATTGCTAAACAAAATTTATCAAGGGCNACTGTANNAGCTCCNTTTAACGGCATTATTGAATTAAAAATGGTTGANTTAGGAGAAGCAGTAGGACTAGGTTTTCCAATGTTTCAACTTATAAGNGATACTTCTGTTGAAATTCAAGCAGANGTTCCATCAAATAGAGCAAGAATTCTTAAAGAAAATAATGAAATTCAAATTTCAACAACNGATAATATAAAATTTATTTCTAAAGTCAGGGCNTTAGGAGTGAGAGAAAATTCAAACACAAGAACGATAAAAATTCATTTGTCTTATGAAAATTCTGAAACTNATAGAAAACTATTTGTTGGAGAAAATGTAAATATATCTGTTCCTTTAGGACCAGGACAAGAAGCGTTAACCGTGCATAAAGATGCAATACTTAAAAGAGAGGGAATGTCTCTTGTCTATGTAGTTAAGGAAGATTCAGCACAAATAAAACCAGTTAAGCTAGGTGATGGCGTTGGTGAAAGATTTATTGTTTTAAGTGGTATAGAAGCAGGAGACTTNGTTGTAACCAAGGGTAACGANAGATTAAGACCAGGACAAAAAGTAAATCCTATNCCCCTTGAAAATAAAGAAGGTAGTTAAAAAAAAATGAATATTATTCGCGCCTCTATAGAAAGACCAACTGCTGTAGTTGCAGCTATTTTTATGACAATTGTCTTAGGTTTTCTTGCACTTGATAGAATTCCCATACAATTAGCTCCCGATGTAAANAAACCAGTAATAACAGTCACTACNTTTTGGTATGGNGCATCTCCNTATGAAATNGAAAGAGAAATTGTTAATAGACAAGAAGAAGTTTTAAAAGGAATTGAAGGTGCTAAAAAATTATCGGCTAAAGCACAAGAAGGACAGTCAGAAGTTACAATTGAATTTGACACAAATGTAAATATGGATAGAGCCCTATTACTAGTTTCAAATAGATTGAATCAAATTGAAGGCTACCCTGAAGATGCTGGCGAACCTAGCCTTGATACNGCTGGCTTAGATGATAATGCAATAGCATGGTTTATTCTTACTAAAACTGAAGGAAATGAAACAGATATTGCTGCCTATGGAGATATAGTAGAAAATGTAATACAAGATAGAATTGAAAGAGTGCCTGGCGTTGCAAGAACTACAGTTTATGGAGGAAGTGAGACTGAATTACGTGTAACCATAGATCCTGAAAAAATGGCTTATTACAATCTTACAGTTCCACAAATTGCACTAGCACTNCAGAGAGCTAATGCTTCTATCTCAGCAGGTGATGTTGAAGAAGGGAAAAGACGNTATATTGTAAGNGCTGAGGGAGAATTCCAAACTCCAGAGCAAGTTAGAAATGTTGTTCTNATAAGTGAAAATAATAATAACGGTAGATTTGGTAGGGTAACAATTTCTGATATAGGNAATGTAGAATTTACGCATAAAGAGCCAGCNTCTAACATTAGATTTCTTGGCCATGANTCTTTAGCAATAAATGCNGTTAGACAATCGGGCGCCAATGTAATTGAAATAATGAGAGGTATTAGGGAAGCCGTTTCAGATTTAAATCAAGACTCCCTGCCTAGTTTAGGTTTAAAACTAGATCAAGTTTATGATGAAACAATATACATTGATTCTGCTATTGAACTAGTCAGACAAAATATTTGGATAGGTGGTTCATTAGCAATATTCATATTAATTCTTTTCCTTAGATCATGGAGAGCAACAGTTATAATAGGATTATCTATTCCTATATCTGTCGTCGCTGCTTTTGTTGCTATGGCAGCTTTAGGAAGATCCATTAATGTAATATCATTGGCAGGAATAGCTTTTGCAGTAGGAATGGTTGTAGACGCTGCAATAGTAGTTCTAGAAAATATATATAGACATAAAGAAAATGGTAAAAATGCACATGAGGCTGCTTACGCTGGTGCCCAACAAGTATGGTCTGCTGTTATGGTATCCGCGTTGACAACTGTTCTTGTTTTTATTCCAATACTGATAATGCAACTAGAAGCAGGGCAACTTTTTAGAGATATAGCTGTTGCAATATCTGTAGCAGTCACTATGAGTTTACTGGTATCAGTTACAGTTCTTCCCGCATTAGCCAAATGGCTGCTTACCAATGTAAAATCTAAAAAACAAAATCTAATCATAATAGATAATATTGCGAGAGGTTTTGTAAGAGCAATTATAGGATATGTAAAACTNATTACTAAATCCCGAGNAGCTTCATTAGTAGTAGCAGGAACGGTAGCAATAGGAACATTATCNNTATCATACTCTATGCTTCCTAAATTAGAATATTTACCTGAAGGTAATAGAAACTTAATTTTTGGAATTATGCTTCCACCTCCAGGATATAACTTAGCTACTCTAACAGAAATTGCGGAAAGAGTAGAAACTAGGGTAAAAAATTTATGGGCGGTGGAATCTGGCCCTGAAGCAGAAGCTGGACAACCACCCAAAATAAAAAATTATTTCTTTGTTGCTGGAGCAGGAGGAAGAACTTTATTTGGCGCTAGTGCAATCCAAGATACTAGGGTTAGGGAATTAATTCCTGTTTTAACCAGATCTTTGTTTGGGGAACCAGGCACATTTGGATTTTTCACCCAACCTAGTTTATTCCAGAGAGGGTTTGGAGGGGGAAGNTCGATTAATTTAGATATAGGAGGTCCAGATTTAAACAAAGTGGTCAATGTTGCTCAACAAGCCGCAGGCCTAGTCGGTAAAGTTTTTCCTAGAAGTGAAGGCAATCAAATGCGTCCTATACCGGGATTAGTATTAGGATCACCTGAAATACAAGTTAGACCAAACAGAGTCAAACTCGCTGATAATAATATTACGGCACAGTCTTTAGCAATGAGTGTAGATGCGTTTAANTCTGGTTTAAGGATTNCAGAAATTACCGTTGATTCTAAAAGAATGGATTTAACTCTGAGAGGTAAAGAAAATGCTATAACTCAAACTCAAGGAATAGAAAATATTCCTGTAGTAACTCCAAATGGACAAATTTTACCAATTTCTTCCATTGCCGATGTAATTATGACTTCTGGTCCTACCGAAATTAGGCATGTTGAAAGAGATAGGACTATCACTTTACAAATAAAGCCTATTGATAAAATTCCATTAGAAGCAGCGATAGAAATGGTTGAAGAACAAGTTATAAAACCATTAGAATCTCAAGGTCTTCCTACAGGTATAAGTCTAAATTTATCAGGAACGGCAGATGAACTTACAACTACGTGGCAAGCTATGGTGATAAATCTCATAGTAGCCATATGTATGGTTTATTTATTGATGGCAATATTATTTGAAAGTTTTATTTATCCATTAGTAATAATGCTATCAGTTCCGCCAGCTGCTGCAGGAGGGGTTATGGGGTTATGGGTTTTAAATTTAAATATCCTTCAACCTTTAGATATGCTGACCATGCTTGGATTTGTTATTCTGGTTGGTATTGTTGTTAACAATGCTATTCTTTTGGTTCATCAAACATTGCAGCATATTAGAATTGAAAATTTAACTATAAATGACGCAATTATTGAAGCCACAAGAAATAGAATAAGACCTATTTTTATGTCAACATTAACAAGTATATTTGGTATGGTTCCATTAGTAGTTTTTCCTGGGGCCGGATCAGAGCTTTATAGAGGTTTAGGATCAGTTGTTATAGGAGGTTTATGCTTATCAGCAATTTTGACATTAGCTATTGTACCCCCCATGCTAAGAATATTTATAAAAGAAAAAACAAAACCAGTTTCTAATTTAAAAGTTGCTCCTGCATAATAATAAATTGATTTAATTTTAATTATTATTATAGTTTTATTAAATAAGGTGAAAAATGAAAAATTTTAATAGAAGAAGATTCATAAAAATATTAGGTCTTTCAGGATTAGGCGCTTTGGCAGGTGGTATAGTGTTTAATTCTCGAAATCAGCCTTTGCATAAGATTTATTGGCGAGGTATTGCTTTAGGAGCACCTTCTGAAATTACTCTTTATCATACTGATAAATTAGAAGGCCAAGAAATTTTAAATCAGAGCGTTAATAAAATTAAACATTTAGAAAATTTATTTTCACTCTATAATGATAATTCAAAACTTTCTATTTTAAATAAATCAGGAAAATTGCATAATCCAGATTTAGAAATGGTGGAACTATTTAGTTTGGCCAAAAAATATTCTGAATATACTGATGGAGCCTTTGATATAACTGTACAACCGTTATGGAATTTATATCATAAGTCCTTTTTGGAAAGAAATACACCACCTAAAGATAATGACTTAAATAAAGTACTTGAGTTAGTCGATTGGAAATCTATTGAAATAAGTGAGAATAAAATCAGCTTTTTAAATAAGGGAATGTCAGCCACTTTAAATGGAATAGCTCAAGGATATATTACTGACAAAATTACTGAAATATTATTAAATCATGGAATAGACAATACTCTTATCCAATTAGGAGAGTATAGAGCCATAGGCAACCATCCAGATAATAGAAAATGGAGATTACTTCTTTCCAATCCTGAAAATAGCGGTTCTATAGGAGAAATAGAATTTGAAAATGCAGCTATAGCTACTTCTGCTGGAAAAGGAACAATTTTTGATGAGTCTGGAAAATATCATCATATTTTTAATCCTAAAAATGGATTATGTTCTAATAAAATAATGCAAACTACTGTTACTTCAAATACTGCTACTGAAGCAGATGCTCTTGCCACAGCTTTCTTAATTATGGACCTTAAAAAATCAAAAAAAATATCCAACAATTTAGAAATAGGCTTTGAATATTTAGATACAAGCAGGTCTAGAAAAGTAATTTCATATCTTTAAAATCAATCTATTTTAGGTATTTTAGCAAAGGGTGCTGGAATTAATATCTGAGTTTTTTGCGCAACTATAAATTTTCTTAATTCAGGCAACATTCTTTGCCAACGCTCATCTTTCATCAATTTTGCTCTTCTTTCTACCCTACTATTTAAATCTTCATAAGCCCACATATGTACTACTTGATTTAGTTCTCCTATTTCAGTAGCATAATAACCCACCATATGTCCTAAAATTTCTTTTTGTGCCTCCATACCCATCGATTCGTAAACCCTAAAATATTCTGGCGTAGTTCCAGGTTGAATAGTATATGTTCTCATTTCTACAATCATAAATTTTCTCCTTTTTTATTAAATTCTATTAAATGTCAGGCCATATTTCGGTTAATGATTGGGCCTCCTCTAATGCTGCAGCACATATAAAAGCATCAACATCATAATCTTTTTTTGCAATTATTTGAAAGCCAATTGGAAGATTATCTGAAAAACCACAATTTATTGTAGCAGCTGGATGACATGTCATGTTAAATGGATAAGTAAATGGAGTGTAATCAAATTCATCTTGATTCCAACCATCTGGAACTATGTTTTCCGCCTTGAATGCAACCGTTGGCATAGTTGGACCAACAATTAAATCAAATTTTTGGAAAATTTTATTTATTACACCAGCATTTTCTCCTCTAGAATTTTCAGCTGACAATCTAGTAAATAAAGAATGTTCCTTTCCTATATCACAAAATTTTTTAAAAACAGGGTCTAAAAGATCATTTTCTTCTTCAGTAAAATCTTTCGATAAAAATGCTGCTCCTGAAGTCCATAAAATATTAAAAGCCTTTTTAGGATCGCTAGCCCAATTTATACTTATTTGTTCTACATGAGCTCCTAAACTTTCTAATAGCTTAACTGAATTTTCTACATTTTTTATTACATCTTTTTCCATAAGTTCCATATTCCAGAAAGCGCCCATTCCAAAATCCTTACAATATGCAATTTTTTTTCCTTTAATTCCCTCTCCCAATCTATTTATAAAATTACTATCCATAGTTGAAGATGCATGCCAATCCCTCCAATCTGGTTGGCTTATTTGAGCATAAAGCATAGCACCATCTCTTACAGTTCTTGTCATAGGTCCAACATTAGCTATTGTTCCAAATGGAGATAAAGGCCAAGCTGGAATTTTTCCAAATGTTGGTTTTATTCCAAATAAGCCAGTATAGGCGCATGGTATTCTAACACTTCCTCCTCCATCTGTTCCTATAGCTAAAGGTCCCATTCCCGCAGCTACAGAAGAAGAAGAGCCTCCTGAAGAACCTCCCGATGTGCGTTCTAAATTCCAGGGATTTCTCGTTATACCAGTTAAAGGACTTTGTGTGGTTCCCCTGTGTCCAAATTCAGGAGTTGTCGTTTTTCCTAGCAAAACTGCTCCTGCTTCTTTCAATCTCGCCGTTACAGGTGCATCATCATTCCACTCTTGCTTCTTGTTTATAGTTTTGGACCCTCTAAGAGTAGGCCAACCTTTAGTATATAATAAATCTTTTATAGCAGTAGGAACTCCGTCAATATTGCTTTTTTGGGTATTAGAATTCCATCTGGTCTCTGAATCTCTTGCATCCTTTAATGCTGATTCTTCATCAATGAAAACAAAAGCGTTAATATTTTTATCAAGTTTATTTATTCTATCTAATAATGATCTTGTTACTTCTACAGGTGAAAGACTTTTATTTCTATAAGCCTCAGACAATTCACTGGCAGATAATTTATAAATTTCTGTTTTCATATTTTATTTTCCTTATGCTATAATTATAAGCTATTAAAGAATAATAATACTTAAAAATTTTCTTTGAGGAAAGTTTTATACCTAATTATATTAAATTAAATTAAAGGAAAATTCACTATGTATTCCGTTCTATACCCTGATTATTTAGCTAAGGATGATTTCAAATATGAGAAACCCATTGCAAATGGAATATGCAATCTAATAAAGTATGACGCTAAACAAGCAAATGAAATTCCAGATAGTATATGGAATAAAGCAGACGCATTAGTTACAGGTTTGTATATGAAAATAGACGAAGCTTTAATTCCTAAACTAAAATCTTGCAAAATAATTACAAGAATGGGTGTGGGATATGATTTAATCGATGAAGTTAAATGTGGAGAAGCAGGGATTGTAGTAAGTAATGTTCCAGACTATGGAACATATGAAGTAGCAGACCACGCTATTACTTTAATTATGAATTTTGCTAGAGGTATTTCAGAATACAATAGATTATTAAAGGAAAATATAAATGATAATTGGCATCATTCTTCTGTATCAACAATTGATAGAGTTGTTAACAAGAAAGTAGGTATAATTGGCTTAGGAAGAATTGGGACCGCGTTTGCACTTCGAGCAAAAGCTTTTGGTTTTAATGTAAGCTTTTATGACCCTTACGTGCCTGATGGACAAGAAAAAGCCATAAATGTTCATAGATTTAATAAACTAGAAGAATTAATGACAACTTCTGATTATATATCTATCCACTGTCTTGCAAATAAAGAAACTACAAATTTAATTGATTCTTCTATGTTTAAAATTTGTAAATCTAATTTAGTAATTGTTAATACAGCTAGGGGAGCTATAATTAATCTAGATGATGCATATGAAGCTTTAAAATCTAACAAAATACGTGCAATAGGATTAGACGTTCTCCCTAAAGAACCAGCAGATATAAATCATCCTTTAGTGAAAGCTTGGTTAAATGAAGAGTGGGCAAATGATAAAATTATATTAACTCCTCATTCTGCTTTTTATAGTCCCACTGGGCTAATATTTCTTAGAGAAAAAGCTTTAAAAACTTGTATAGATCATTTACAAGGAATTAAAACTTCAAATTGTATAAATAAAGAATACTTAAATTAAATAAATTTAGTATAAGGAAAGAATTATGACTAATATACTTGATTATTATTTTGCAACTCCTTCACCTTGGGCATATTTAGCTACACCAAGACTGATAGAATTAAAAAATAAATATGATTTAAAAATAAATTGGAAACCTTCTGATTTAATGGAAATTTTTGCAGTTCATGGGGTTGCAGCCGTAAAAGACCGCCCTCAACCAGTTCAATTAAATAGACTTACAGAATTAAAAAGATGGGGTGAATTCTTAAACATGCCTATAACAATTCAACCCAAATTTTTTCCTGTTGATCCTTCACTATCGCATAGAACTATAATTTTAGCCCAAAAGAATAATATAAAAATTGAAAATTTAATTTTTTCTTTTCAAAAAGCCGTATGGGCAGATGAAAAAAATATATCAGATGAAAATACTATTATTGAAATTTGTAAAAGTAATAATTTTAATTCTGGTTCTATTATAGAAGATGCAAATTCAGAGGAGATAATAAATGAATACAAAAAAAATACTGAAGATGCTCTAAGTAGTAATGTATGGGGAAGTCCTACCTTTATATATAATAATGAACTTTTTTGGGGACAAGATCGTATAGATTTTTTAGAAAGAGCAATTCAAAAATAGTAAAATGTAAATTTATTTCTTATTAAATTATTAAAAATCTTTTTACTATAAAAACTAGGTTAAAATTATGGTATCGAAAAAACATAATAGTACTGTATTGGACAAAATTACAATTACTTCTGATATTCGAAGTCTTGATAAAGAAACTCTAAAAATATTAGCAAATGAAGTAAGAAACGAAATGATTAAATCTGTATCTCAAACTGGAGGTCATCTAGGTGCTGGTTTAGGAGTAGTAGAACTTACAGTAGCTTTACATTATGTATTTAATACCCCATATGACAGGCTAATTTTTGATGTAGGACATCAAAGTTATCCTCATAAAATTTTAACTGGCAGACGCAATAAAATGAAATCACTTAGACAAGAAAAAGGCTTGTCAGGGTTTACAAAAAGGGCCGAAAGTGAATATGATCCATTTGGAGCAGCACATGCATCTACTTCCATTTCTGCGGCCTTAGGTATGGCCGCTGCAGCAGAATTGAATAATGAAGATAGAAGGTCAATTGCAGTTATTGGTGATGGCGCTATGACTGCGGGTATGGCATATGAAGCCATGAATAATGCAGGATCTATGAAACTTCCTCTTATAGTCATTTTAAATGATAATGACATGTCTATTGCTCCACCCGTTGGAGCTATGAGTGCTTATTTGTCAAAATTAATTTCTTCATCTTCATATAGAAGCTTGAGAGAAGTTGCCAGTCAAGTAGCAAAAAGATTACCAAAACCATTAGCAAATACTGCTAAAAAAGCTGAGGAATATGCTAGAGGTATAGTCACCGGAGGTACTTTATTTGAAGAATTAGGTTTTTACTACATAGGACCAATTGATGGGCACAACTTAGACCATTTGATTCCAATATTAAAAAATATAAGAGACAAAAAAGAACAAGGCCCCGTTCTAGTTCATGTAGTTACACATAAAGGTCACGGATATATTCCCGCTGAACAAAGCTCAGACAAGTTTCACGGTGTATCAAAATTCAATATTGTTACAGGAACACAGAAAAAAAATAAAAATGCACCACCTAGCTATACTAATATATTTGCAGACACTTTAATTAAAATAGCAAAAAAAGATAAGAAAATCGTTGCTATAACAGCAGCTATGCCCTCAGGAACAGGACTAGATAAGTTTGAAAAAATATTTCCAAATAGATTTTTTGATGTGGGTATAGCTGAACAGCATGCTGTTACTTTTGCTGCTGGATTAGCAGCAGAAGGAATGAAACCATTTGCAGCAATATACTCAACTTTTTTACAAAGAGCATACGACCAAATAGTTCATGATGTAGCTATTCAAAAGCTTCCCGTTAGGTTTGCAATAGATAGAGCTGGACTTGTAGGTGCAGATGGTGCTACACACGCAGGTTCTTTTGATATAGCTTATTTAGCTAATATACCGAAGATGGTTTTAATGGCAGCAGCTGATGAAAATGAGTTAAGAAGAATGGTAATTACAGCTGCAGCTATTAATGATAGACCCTCAGCTTTTAGATACCCTAGAGGTGCAAGCATAGGTCTAAAATTGGATAGTGAAGTAAAACCTCTAACAATAGGTAAAGGCCGTATTATAAAAAACGGAAAAAAAATATGTATCCTTTCATTTGGTGCACGATTATATGAATCAATAAAAGCAGCAGAGATATTATCTACTGAAAACTATAATATAACTATAGCTGATGCTAGATTCTGTAAGCCACTTGATAAACAACTAATAAAAAAATTAATTAGTAATCATGAAATTTTAATTACTATTGAAGAAGGGGTAATTGGTGGTTTTGGATCACATGTCATGCAATATATTACAGATAACAATTTATTACTAAATAATTCAAAAATGCAATCAATAGTTTTTCCAGATAAATTTATAGATCAGGCAACACCTGAGTCAATGTATAAAATGGCAAAAATGGATTCCATATCTATTGTAAATAAAATCAAATCTCTATTAAAATAAAATCTTTCTACTAATCTATTAGTTCTTTTGGAAGATTGAAATTTACTTTTTCTTTTGTTCCATCTAAAATTTCAACATCTATATTTTTGCCATATTTCTCTTTAAGAAAACCTACCAATTCTTCTACTAAAATTTCTGGAGTAGATGCACCCGCTGTTATACCTATAGTAAAAGCATTATCAAACCATTCAAATTTCACTTCATTTTTATCAGAAATACGATAAGTTGGCACACCGGTAAGTGAAGAAATTTCTGCTAAACGCACACTATTAGAACTATTTTTATTTCCTAATACTAAAACAATATCACTACAATCTGCTAAGTCTCTTACAGCTTTTTGTCTATTTTGTGTCGCATAGCAAATATCTTTAACATCAGGACCTTGTATTTTTGGAAAACGAATTTTTAAAGACTTAATAATTTCTCTAGTATCATCAACTGATAAAGTAGTTTGAGTAACATAAGCTAATCTATCATTTGGATTGTAATCAAGTTGGTCTATTTGATCAATTGTCTCAACTACTTGTACTCCTCCAGGAATTCTTCCTGCCGTACCTTCTACTTCAGGATGACCATTATGTCCGACTAATATAATCTTATAACCTTTTTCATGGTATCTTAAAGCTTCAATATGTACCTTTTTAACTAGAGGACAAGTTGCATCTACTACAGAAAGATTTTTTTTGTCTGCATTTTTTTCAACTTTTTCAGATACCCCATGTGCACTAAATATAGTGATAGAATTTTTAGGTATATCTGAAATTTCATCTACAAATACGGCACCTTTTTTAGTTAGACTAGATACTACATGTTTATTATGAACAATTTCATGTCTCACATATATTGGAGAGTTAAATTTTTCTAAAGATTTATCAACTATATCTACCGCTCTTTGAACTCCTGCACAAAAGCCTCGCGGTTGCGCTAAAATAATATGTTTCATAATGTAATTATTAACTTCTCAATTCTGTTTTCAAAATTTTACCCGTAGCATTTAATGGTAATGAATCATAAAACTCTACTATTCGAGGATATTTATATGCTGCAATTTTAGATTTTGCAAAATCAACTATATCTTCTTCAGAGCATTCAGCACCATCTTCTAAGACTATACATGCTTTTATTTCCTCTCCCCACTCATTATGTGGAACTCCTATAACCGCTACCAAAGAAACTTTTTCATGTTGTATCAATACTTCCTCAATTTCACGAGGATATACATTATAACCTCCTCGTATAATCATATCTTTTAACCTATCAACTATATATAAATAGCCATCCTCATCAAAATAACCTACATCACCAGTATGAAACCAGCCACCTCTAAGGGCATTTTTTGAAACTTCTGGATTATTAAAGTAGCCTTTCATAACAGCATGACCTCTAACAACTACCTCTCCTGTATCTTTAATAGGTACTTCATTATCTTGCTCATCTACAACTTTAACCTCAACACCCCAGACTGGCTGACCAACTGATCCAGGTTTTCTTTTTCTATCTAAGTGATTGAATGTTACCCCTGGAGAAGTTTCTGATAATCCATATCCTTCTAATATTGGAACTTTAAATTTCTTCTCAAAACTATTTAAAACTTCCATTGGAAGAGACGCTCCCCCAGCTGCACATATCCTTAAATTATGCGAAATAATATTTATATCTACTTCTGCTTTATCTATACTATTTAAAAGTGCCCAATACATTGTAGGAACTCCTCCAAATACAGTTGCTTTATGAAATTCCATACTTTTTAATACTTCAACAGGATCAAAACGGGGTAAAACTATTAAACTTGCTCCGCATAATAGACCATTAACCATCATAATAATTTGTCCAAAAACGTGAAACAATGGTAACGACATAATAATTTTATCTTCCTTTTTAATATCAACTAAATTTTTTGCTACAAATGCATTAAATAAAATATTAGAATGTGTTAACTCAGCTCCCTTGGGTTTTCCTGTAGTTCCTGAGGTATAAAGTATAATTGCTGTATCTTCTGCAGATCTTTGAATAGTATCAAATTCATTTTCTTTTGCTGAAATTAACTTATTAAAACTATCTATATTTTCATAATTAGAAACAGTATTAATATCTGATTCAATAACCCACATATTTTTACATTTTTTTGAATTTTCAAAAGCTTCATAAACTTGATCAATTATTTTAAGTTCTTGTGTTCCTTCAAAACAAATTATAGCTTTTGCCTCGGAATTTTCTAAAATAAAACTTATTTCATCAGACTTTAATAAAACATTAAATGGTAAAACTACACAACCGGCTTTCAAAATACCATAATATGTAAAAATAAATTGAGGTATATTAGGACAACAT
>PAYS01000034.1 GCA_002715265.1 Candidatus Pelagibacterales bacterium | reverse complement strand
ATAATACTTCAAATATTGAATCTGAAATAGAAGATCATTGTAAAGATTGGTTAGGAAAAGTAAAAGTAGATAATTTTAAGGCGTTGTTTCCTTTAGAATTAACCATGCCAAAATCTATGATTGAGAACAGATTTATTTTGATAGGAGACTCAGCTCACAGCATTCATCCTATTGCAGGTCAGGGCTTTAATTTAACCATAAGGGATATTAAAAGTTTTGTGGAAGAATGTCATAAGAGAAAATCACTAGGTTTAGACATAGGAAGTAAAATATTTTTAAAAAATTTTGAAAGAAAAAGAATACTAGACATAACTAGCTTGGTTCGCTCAACACATATATTAAATAAGTTATTTGAAAACAACGGTCTTTCAGTAAAATTTTTTAGGCGTTTGGGTCTTTCGGCAGTGAGTCGATCCAAAACTATAAAGAAGATTTTCATGAAATACGCGATGGGAATTTAGTCTTTTATTTTTCTCGCTTTATCTATTAACATTATAGGAATGCCATTTTGAACTGGAAATGCTAATTTGGCTTTTTTGCTAATCAATTCAGATTTGCTTTGATCATATTCTAATTTTTCTTTTGTTACAGGACAAACAATTACTTCTAATAATTTTTTATCTATAGTATTTTTATTTTTATTCATTTGAATTCCTTTAGTTTATTTTATTAGTTTCTCCAGCCGAATTGATTTCTAAAAGAGATATCATGTTTGATGCTAATTCATTAAAATCTTTTGTTTCAATTAGCATCTGTTTTTCTTCTGTATTAAATGGGCACGTTTGTGCAAGAGTAATAACAAGTAAGTCAATAGGTGCTTTATTAAGCAATTCCCAATCAGTTTCAATATTTTGAAAATTAAAATAATGTTTTAAAGCTTTTAAAAACTTTCTTTTATCAAAACTTACAGTATCAGAAGACAAATCATTTAAAAAATTATCATAAGATACATCAGCCATTTTATAACCACGTTCAGTTAAAGTGAAATCAACAATATCATATCTGCAAATGCCACCTAATTCTATGAGATATTTATGGTCTTTAGTTTCTGTGAATTGAATAATTTTTCCAACACATCCAACATTATACATTTGTTCGTTTTTAGATGTTTGGATCATTCCTATTAATCGGTTGTCTGCAATTGAGTCTTCTGTCATATTTAAATATCTAGGTTCAAAAATATTTAGTTTTAGGTTTCCTTTAGGCAGCAATAAACAATTATTAAGAGGAAAAACAGGAAGCTTATTTGGAAGCTCATTTATATATTGATATTTTTTCATAATTATTATGCAAATAAAATTGAAGAGAGTTTTAATCTAGTAGGTGCCGTTAATGGGTCATCTTCACCAATAGCGTTTAATATTTCTACTATTTTTTTTCTCGCTTTATCTTCCTCCCATTTTCTGTCGGTTTTTACAATTTCTAACAAATGATCAATGGCCTCTTCTTGTTTATCTTTAGCCAATAATGCTTCCGCTAACTGGTATCTTAAAAGAGGGTCTTTAGGGTTTTTGTTTAGTTTTGTTTCAAATTCTTCTGGATTTCCAGCCTTTTTATTATTTTCATTAAGTTCTTTCATTGCAATCAAACTTATCAATGGAGGCTCTGATAAAATGTTTTCTTCTAAGCTATTTATTAATTCATTTAGTTCTTCATCTTTATCTAATTTTATAAGGCACTTTCCGTAACCTGATATAATATGAGCGTTATTGGCATCTTCTGATAGAAGAAGTGAAAAAGCATTAAGAGCTTCTTCATATTGGTTATTTTTAAATAAAAGTTCTGCTTCCTGGATCATTTCTTTAATTTTTTCTTCTTTATCTCCTCCGCTGGCACTGATAATTTTTTTTATAAAGTTTCGTACTTCATTTTCAGGAAGAGCTCCTGAAAAACCATCTATTGGTTGACCATTAAAAAAGGCAAAAACTGTAGGTAAAGATTGAATCCTTAATTGTTGTGTTAATTCCTGATTTTTATCAGCGTCAATTTTAACTAATTTTATTCTTCCATTATAAGATTTTATAACTGTTTCGAGGATAGGTCCTAGTTGCTTACATGGGCCGCACCAATCTGCCCAAAAGTCTACAACTATAGGCACTTCTTTTGATGCTTCTATTACATCATTAGCAAAAGAAGCTGTATCAGTATTTGAAATAACTTCTGAATTATCATTATTATTGATTAAATTCTCATTATCTATCATTAATTTTCCAATTAAATTGTTTTTAAAGTATAATAACATTTTTAATATAGATAATTTTTGGTATATTTTTTAGTTTTTTTTAAAATTAATTATTTGCTTTTTTATATATTATTGACCAATAACTTAAAATATCTTATAAGTTGCATCTTTTATAATCTTCTTATGCGGGCGTAGCTCAGGGGTAGAGCGCAACCTTGCCAAGGTTGAAGTCGAGAGTTCGAATCTCTTCGCCCGCTCCAATTATATTAGTTAGCAAATATTAAATTTTTATAATTTAAACTATTATATGATAGGATAGTTTATCTATAGTAGTTCATTAAGGATAGTATGATTAGACAAATTATATTAATTTTCTGTATAAGCTTATTTTTATATTCTTGTGCTTCTTGGAAAGACAATTCTTTTATTTTACATAATAAGAATTATGATATAGATGAGGCTTTTTTACAAAGTAATGAAGTCATATCTTCTTTAGCCAACGCATCTAGAAAAATGCATGATATTGCTTGGTTGATAATGAGAGAGAATAGAGATTACTGTCCTAATGCTAGGATTAATGCTTTTGGAATAATGGTATCAAGTAATATGGAATTAGATTCAAAAATGAGAGATTCATTTTTTGCAGCAGCCCCTATAAATAAGAATTATAAAAGCAATATAAGAAGCGATTTTGCTATGATAATTTCAGTTGCAAAAGGAAGTTCAGCACATAAAGCAGGGATTGAAGAAGGGGATATATTACTTTCCATTAATGAAGTAGCTTACAATTTTTCTAATTATAAAAATATATTGAAAATTGCTGCCGACAATGGCTATTTGAAATTATCTATTTTAAGAGATAATAAAGAATATAATTATATCTTAAAATCTGAAGTTATATGTGGTTACCCCGTTCAACCAATGATTTCTCCTATTCCAAATGCTTATGCAGACGGGTCAAAAATATTTATTACTATTGCGACATTGGATTTTATAAAAGATGATCAAGAGCTAGCTTTTTTAATTGGTCATGAACTAGCTCACAATATATTACATTTTAATGGAAAAGGTTTGCCAGAAATAGATGGTATGCCATTGCCTCTCGATGACAAGCCTTCTATTAGAGACATAAGTGATGTTTTTATCTTTCAAAGTGGAGCCAAGGAAATAGAAGCAGATATGTTAGGCGTTGAATATGTTTTAAGAGCTGGATTAAAGCAAGATAAGGCTGCAAACTATTTTAGAAGGCTTTCAATTTATATGCCAATACTTATGAATGATTCTATTTTTAGGATGCACCCAGGAAATGTTAAAAGAGCTGCAAAAATTGAAGAAAAAGTTAAAAGTATGAAGTAATGCTTAATATTTTTAAAAACATTAGACCATTTACGTCATATTGTTTGTATGATTGGGCAAATTCTCCTTTTTCAACAGTTGTAATTACTTTTGTATTTGCATCTTATTTTGAAAAAGCGATAGTGGGAGATCCAGAAAAGGCATCAATTATGTGGGGCTGGGCGATTTCTTTTTCTGCTATATTAATTGCTATTTTTTCTCCATTTATAGGGAGGCATATAGATAAAAATTTCAGTCATAAATTTTGGTTAATTTTATTCACTTTTATATCAAGTGTAGGGGCAGCGCTTCTGTGGTTTGCATATCCTATAGAATCTAGTGTTGTATTTGTATTATTGATTTTAGTAATTTCTAATTTAAGTTTTGAGTTAGGAGGTGTTGTTTATAATTCTTTGATACCTAATTTTGCGATTAAAAATAAAATAGGTGAAATTTCTGGTAAAGCTTGGGCGGCAGGTTACTTAGGAGGAATAGTTTGTCTTGTAATTATTTTATTTGGATTTATTCAAACAGAAAGCCCTCTTTTTGGAATTAACAAAGATAATGCTGCAAATATAAGGGTGGCCGGCCCTTTTGTAGCATTGTGGTTTATTTTATTTTCATTGCCTTTATTTAATAATATATCAAATATAAATTCTAAAGTTACTCAAAATAAGAATAGTGTTTTCAAAGATGTAATTAAGAGTTTTAAGAGTATATTTGCATATAATGATGTAGGTAAGTTTTTACTTGCAAGAATGGTTTATACTGACGGTTTAAATACTTTATTTGCTTTTGGCGGCCTTTATGCCTCAGGGACATTTAATATGAGTTTTTCAGAAATAATTATATTTGGCATTATGATAAATATAACGGCAGGATTAGGCGCATTATTTTTTTCATATTTAGATGATAAAGTAGGACCTAAATTGATTATATTAGTTTCTTTATTTTTTTTAATTATTATTGGTGTTTTTACATTATTTATAACTAACAAAAATTTATTTTTAATTCTTGGCTCTGCTTTGGGCTTTTTTATCGGTTCAGTCCAAGCTTCAAGCCGGTCTTTTATGGCAAGATTTATAAAAAATGGAAATAATACAGAAATATTTGGATTTTATGCAGTTTCTGGAAAATGCACAGCTTTTATAGGACCTGCTGTAATTTCTATTTTAGTTTATTTTTATGATAGTCAGAGAATTGGAATGAGCAGTATCATAGCTTTTTTAGTTATAGGATTTTTATTAATGATCTATGTTTCAGAGCCAAAAAAACTAATGCCGAAAATGTCGAATACCAGTAAAAACCATTGATACTTTTAATTTATTTGCGGCTTCTATAACTTCTTTATCTTTTATGGAGCCTCCGGGCTGAATTACTGCAGTAATACCTGCTTTTGCTGCAGCTATTAACCCATCCGGAAAAGGAAAGAATGCGTCAGAAGCTAAAACAGAACCTGATGTCATAGGAGTTTTTAATTTTGCTAATTTACTCGCATTATTTGATTTGATAGCAGCAATTTTTGTAGAGTCAATACGACTCATTTGCCCTGCTCCAATTCCGACTGTAGTTAAATTTTTTGCGTATATTATAGCATTGGATTTAGTATGCTTAGATACCTTAAAAGCAAATATTAAATTTTCTAATTCTTTTTTTGATGGTTTTTTTTTCGTAACAACCTTTAGGTCTTTGATGTTTAAATTAATATTATCCTGGTCTTGTAGTAAAAATCCATCAGACAATTGTTTAAAAGCTTTTTCATTTTTTGTTTTTGGCATTTTTACTTGTAAAAGCCTCAAGTTCTTTTTACTTGAAAAAATTTTTAAGGCTTTTTTAGAAAATTTAGGAGCTAAAATTACTTCTAAAAATAATTTATTCATTTCTGAAGCTTCTTTTTCTTTAATTTCTTGGTTGCAAGCTACAATTCCTCCAAATGCACTTTGAGGGTCTGCTCTTAATGCATTTTTCCAAGCTTTAATAATATTTTTATTAGAAGCTACACCACAAGGGTTTGCATGCTTTATAATAGCAATAGTTGGTTCATTAAATTCTTGAATTAGTTCGAAGGCGGCATCTGCATCGTTAAGATTATTATAAGATAAAGGTTTTCCTTGGATTTGTTTCGATTTTATTACACCGTTTATTTTTTTATTTTGTGTTTCATATACTGCTGAATCTTGATGTGGGTTTTCTCCATATCGAAGTTTATTTGTTAATTTGGCTGGAATCGAAATGGTTTCAGGCCATTCAATTTTTTCGATTTTATTAAACCATTGAGATATTATTGAATCATAATATGCAGTTTTCATAAATGCTTTAGCCGCATAGTTTCTTCTTATTTGATAGCTGGTATTTCCATTATATTTGTCTAATACTTTTTCAAAAACTTCGTAATCTTCTACATTAGTAATTACACAAACATTTTCATGGTTTTTTGCAGCGGATCTAATCATTGAAGGTCCACCAATATCAATGTTTTCAATACATTCTTGAAAGTTTAAATTATTGTCCAGCGCTGAGGAAAATGGGTAGAGATTTGCTACAATAAGCTCAATAGGCTGTATATCATACTTTTTCATTTCATTTTTATGTTTATTGTTTTGGTTTCTTCCTAAAAGACCTCCGTGAATTTTCGGGTGTAGAGTTTTAACTCTACCATCTAAAATTTCAGGAAATTTTGTGTAGTCTGCTACTTCAATGACATTAATATTATTTTTTCTTAAAATTTTGGCAGTGCCGCCTGTAGATAAGACTTCAATATTATATTTTTTTAAAACTCTTATTATTATATCTATATTACTTTTGTCTGTTACGGAAATTAAAGCGCGTTTAATTTTTATTAAATTAGATGACATATTTTCCTCAAGGTAAATTACTATTTGGATCTATATTAAATTCTGGTACTAGTAGCATCAGTTCTTGGATAGCTTTATGAGAATTATTTTCTAAGATGTATTTTTCCATATTACAAATAAAATTTATGGTTTTTTCAATTTTTATATCTCTAGATTTAGCTATTAATATGTCTGGATGATCAGTTGTGATTTTTTTTTCGTCATCATGAAAAAGAGATTCGTGTAATTTTTCTCCAACCCTTAGTCCAGTATATTCAATTTTAATATCTTTTTCTGGCGTAAGGCCTGAAAGTCTAATTAGCTGTTTGGCTAAATTATTAATTTTCATTGGTTCTCCCATTTCAAGGACTGTAATGCCACCTTTCTCTTTATTAGATTCTAACGTTAATGAAATTAATACCAACTCTACTGCTTCTCGAACGCTCATAAAAAATCTGGTTGCTTCTTTATGAGTAACTGTAACGGGCCCTTTTCTATATATCTGGTTTTGAAATAATGGTATTACGGAACCAGTAGAACCTAATACATTACCAAATCTTACCGTGATAAATTTAGTATTTGATTCTAATTTGTCTAACCCTTGAATATAAATTTCAGCTGCTCTTTTAGATGCTCCCATAAAATTACTCGGATTTACTGCTTTATCTGTTGATATTAAAACCATCATAGACGAATTATATTTTTTTGCTTGTTCTGCAATAATTTTTGTTCCGATAATATTAGTTTTTATAGCTTCTAGTGGATGGTTTTCACATATAGGTACATGTTTCAAAGCGGCAGCATGTAAAATTATATCTGGTTTATGCTGTTTAAAAACATTTTCAACATTATTGATATCTCTTATATCTAAAAGTAATGGAATAATAGAATGTGAGCGTAGTTGAGATGATATTTTATCATTTATAGTCCAAAGAGCGAATTCAGAATAATCAGTTAAAATAATTTTTTGTGGCGACATATCATTTATTTGTCTTGATAATTCACTTCCAATAGTTCCCCCAGCACCGGTAATAAGTATAACTTTGTTCTTAACCAGACTTATTAAAGCTGATTTATCAAATCTAGTTTCTGCCCTACCTAGTAAGTCTTCTATATTTATTGGCCTCACTTCATTTTGATTGTTAGCTACTGTAGAATTTAATTCTGAAATTTTAGGAAGGCGCGATAATGTGACACCATTCTTATCACAAAACTTAAGAAGAAGCTCAATTGTTTTTCTGGAAATTTTTTGATCTGCTATAACAATTTTTGTTATATTTTTTGATTGTAAAAAATTTTTATATTTAATTGTATTTAGTTGTTCTGGTGGCCCTATAACATTCACCCCTCTTAATTTTCTTCCCCATTTTCCTTTGTCATCGTCAAAAACACCCATAATGTAGTATGGACCGTCTGCTTTATGAGAACTTCTTATGAATGCTTCTGCTTCATCTCCTGCTCCTATTAATAAAATTTTTACTCTGTCATTAATTTCTCGTATAGGCGCTAATGATTGGTCTATAACAAGTCGGTATCCTATTCTAATACCACCAGTAAAAAGTGTTAATAGTATAAAAAATATTATCATTGTTGAGCGAGGTATTCCCTCTAATCTAATCATTACAAATAAAATAAATGCGGATAACAGAACAGAAAGTATAGATGCTTTAGTTATTATTAATAAATCATCAGTTGATGAATAGCGCCATATTCTTTTATAAACTCCAAGAATAGTAAAAGAAAAAATAGTAGTTAGTAAAATTACAATAATAATATTTAGAGAGTAGTTTGGTAGTTGCTCTAATCTCAAATAAAATGCAGCAAAAAAAGCTATTACTCCTATAATAGCATCTATTACAATTACGGATATTAGTCTTATAAATGGATGCATTATTTTTTTACCATTTCAACAAATAGTTTATTTTTAAAATAATATAGAAGATATACAGTGGATATACCAGCAATCATCAAGGATAATATTATGGAGGCAAGCCCAGGTTTGATAATAGTACTAATCGATAAAATTATCATTAGCATTCCATGTAATAAAATAAAACTAGATACTGTAGAATGTTTTACGCCTTTCTGAATTGGAAATTGATAAAAGTGATCTTTATGTGCTTCCCAAGGTTTTTTCTTCATTTTTATTCTTTTTAAAAGTGTGTAAGTAGAATCACATAGATAATAGCTGTTTAATATAATAGCGACAAACCATAAATTATTTTTACAAAGAATAAGCATTAAAATAAAATTTATAAATCCAAGCGGTATAGATCCGGCATCTCCTAAAAATACCTTTGCAGGGTGCCAATTCCATAACAGAAAGGCAGCGCTTGAACCAGAAATAAAACCGCAAAGAAATAAATCAAATTCTGATGTTTTATTAAAAAGGGACAGTACTGTAATAGTTCCGATACTTATTATTAAACATTGTATACCTGTAATTCCATCTATGCCATCCATGAAGTTAAATAAATTTATAAACCATAAAAATGCAAAAAATAAAAATATATTTTCTAACCAAATAGGAATGATATAATTAAATAAACTAATATTTTGAAGTGGAGGCCAAAAATACAATATTATATATATTATAATAGACTGAAATATTAGCCTAAAAATAGCAGATAATTGCTTATAGTCATTTATAAAGGAAATAACGGTTAAACTAATTAAACAAATTATAAAAAGCATACCTAATTCTATTGAAAATAGAAATTGTAAAAATATTAAAGATATAATTATTGCTATACCTATGCCTTTAGGAGTAGGACGAGTATGGCTGGATCTATCATTTGGTGTATCTATGGTATTTAAATACTTTAGTATGGGAATACTATATTTAATTAATAAATAGTTGATTAAAAAACTTATAGTAANNGTTGTAAACCATAGTGAGGATATGAGTTTAATCAAAATNATTTTCCTTTAAAAATTTTNTCCANTATTNTTGTCCATAAGCAATAAAATTTGGATTTTTTTTATCCCTTCTTCCGTATATCATGGGCTTATTGTTCATTTGTAGCACCTGTCCTCCAGCGCCTTCAATAATTGCTTGTCCAGCTGCACTATCCCATTCATAGGTTTCGCTAGTTCTAGGAAAAAGATCAGCCTTACCTTCCGCTATAAAACAAAATTTTAATGCACTACCTATTTTTTTTGTTTGTGAGTGATTTATTTTAGATAACCAATCTTTAAGTTTAGGACCAATATGGTGTCTGCTTATTGCTATAACAGGTCCAGTATTAGGTATTTTTCTGCAATAAATTTTTTTAGTATTATCCTTACAATATTTTAAAGTTCCAATTTCTTTTCCTCCGATCCATGTATCAAGCGTCGGCGGATGAGATATACAACCTAAAATAGGAGTTTTATTTAATACTAAAGAAATACACACACAAAAATCNTCNCCTCCTTCTATAAAAGATTTNGTTCCATCNAGAGGGTCTATTATCCAATGTAAATTNTCACCATAGCATTCAGCGGGAATTNTTCTTTCTTCACTTAAAATTGGAATATTTGAAAAATTACTTTCTAAATTATTGTAAATAAATTCATCAGCTTTTTTATCAGCAATTGTAACGGGAGTACCATCTGATTTAATTTCAATTTTAGCATTCAGATTATTCATAATTAATTTTCCAGCATTTCTTGCTATTGGTGTAAGAAGTTTCTGTATATCTATTAAATTTTTAGAAGAGATATTTGTCATTTTATTTCTTTATAAAATATTAGAAGTTATTTATTAGTTAAAATTGATATATTTTAGTTATATTTTTTATTATAATACATTTTATAATAAAATTAATAGGATTACTTGATTTTGCAAATAACAAATATCGAATTCGCATTAGGAAATAAAACAGAGACTATTCAAGATTTGGGTAAACATAATCCAGATTGGATTATAGATAAATTGAAAGATAAAATAGGCATAGAGTCTCGACCAGTAATAGACAACAATGAAAATGAAAAAACTTTAGTACTGGATGCTTGTAATAAGCTTTTTCACAATACAGATAAAAATAATGTTGATGGTATTATACATGTGAGTCAATCGGCTTTTTCTAGATTACCCACATCTGCATGTATTATTCAGGATGAAATAGGTTTACCTAAAAATTTAATGGCTTTTGATTTAATTCAAGGATGTTCCGGATTTGTATATGGTTTGTCTGCTGCTACTGCTATGATGCAGCAAAATGCGTTGAAGAAGGTCTTGATTGTGTGTGCCGATACTTATTCTAAGTATATTCCATTAAACGATAGAACTAACAGACCTATTTTTGCAGATGGAGCAGCTGCAGCAATTGTGGAAAATACTGGTGAGGGTTCTATAGGCCCTTTTTCTTTTTTTACAGATGGAAGTGGTGGCGATTTGCTTACTCTTCAAGAGAAGAATGGCGGCGAGAAATTATTTATGGATGGCAAACAAGTTTTAAAATTTTCAGTTAGGGAAGTACCTAAAGTTTTTGATAATTTATTAAGTAAGGCGCATTTAGAGAAAAGGGATATTGATTTATTTGTATTTCATCAAGCAAGTGCTGTAATTTTAAGACAGTTAAAAAATAAATTAAATATTCCTGATGAAAAGTGGTTTCAAAATATAAAAAATATAGGAAATACTGTCTCTGCTACCATTCCTATTGCTATAAAACAAGCTATAGATGGAGGTCTGTACAAAAAAAATATGAATATTATGTTAATGGGATTTGGCGTAGGCTTGTCAGTAGCAGGATGTATTTTAAAATCATAAAGTAGTTTTTACTAAGCACCATTCTATTTTAATTCCTGAGTTTGTAGTTTGTCCAGAAATAGTAAACTGACTAGTATTTTTTCTCTCGCCATTATCTTCTATGTAAATTGATGGTTCTATGCTCATATCAAAATCAATATTTGAATTTAAAATATAAAATTCCCATCCGCCTGAAGGAGTTAACAACAAAATACGTTCTTTGTTTCTGGTAAGTTGAAGGTTAACACGATGGTGTACATGGAAATGAATTTTAAATTTTATATTTGGTCCTGAAGTAATAATATCTGTTCCTTGCAAATTTATTCCTCGAGAGTCCAATTTTAATTTTCTCTGATGGGTAGCTGAATATAAACTTTTATATCCATCGTGACTTGTATTAATTATTTCGTTACCCGTTTCTACTTCTCTATTAACATTTACTTTTGGAATTCTATTATTAGCTAATGAAGATGAATTAGTATTTTCCATAACTAGAGTAGAATGCGCTGCAGAACTTGAAAGAGCTTGAATCCATTTCTCGTCATTATTGGGGGCTGGCCCACAATTGGTGATCAATTTATCTCTTCCTACGCTCATTTCAAAACTTAATGTTCCTTTATATTTTGATTTTGATGAATTTATGCAATTTAATATTATTATTGATCTTCCTGCAGTTACCCTTTCAAATCCAGAAACAGATAAACTTGTTGAAATTCTAGATCTTAGTTTTATGCCTGTTTTTTCTAAAATTTTATCTATAGCATCTCTAGATGATGCTCTACCTCCATTTATTCTTGTTAAAGTGCCATCCCCTAATCTTAGAGATTTTATTGCATGACTTATTTTAGTAATATTGGTATCTATTAACTCTTTTAATTCATCATTTTCATATAACGAATTTCTTATCCATATTAAATCAGTCAAAATATCTAATGTTATAGATGGTTGACGGCTAATATGACATCCGTCACTTAAAATTTGATTTTTTAATGCATATATTAGAATTTTTTTAGCTCTATCATATCTATTTTTTCCTCCACTTAAGGATATCCCCGAAATAATTAGACCTCTTAATCCCGTAAATATTTCAGGTTTATGTTCATATTTTTTTATAATACTATTTAGGTGTTTAGATTGAATAGTGATGGCTTTAAAAAAATTTTCTATAAATTTTCTGTCCGCATTTTCTTGTAACAAGTCCGCATATGCAATCCAAGCGCTTATTCTTCTTCCTATAATATCAATTTTCCAACTAGTACTGTTCCATTTGTCGTGACCATTTTTAAACCAATTATTTATTAACGCTCTTGCATGTTGTCTTGCAGCTCTTCCATCTCTTGCTTTAAAATGTCTTAACCACGAAAAACCGTGCATTTCTGCTATCCACCAAGGTCCTACACCAGAAGGCTCCCATAAAGGAGTATTAGGGGAATTTATTTCTTCTCCGGCAAAATTATAACGACCTTGAAAAATGGCATCTGCAAAACTTGCTTCTCCTAACCAAGGGTCATTTACATTATGTAAAATTGTTTCGGTTTGATTTGATTTAAGCCATAAATCATAAATTTTGGATTTATATACAATTTTATTTAAGTTAATTTTATTTTTAAACCACATTATGCCCTTTAAGCAGTATTTCTAAGCATGGAAATTATTTTAGAATATTCTTTTTCATCTTCTTTAAATATTGAATTTCCTGCCACTAATACATTAGCTCCAGCATCTACACATAATTTTGATGTTTCTTTATTGATACCGCCATCTACTTCTAAATCAATATTTAATTTTGAATTATCAATTAAAGATCTAATTTTTGATATTTTATCTAGCTGTTTATCAATAAATTTTTGTCCTCCAAAACCTGGATTGACCGTCATAACAAGAATTAAGTCACAAAATTCTAGTAGGTGCTTAATTTTATTTTCACTAGTTTGAGGTTTTATAGAAATTCCTGCTTTTATTCCTTTTTTTCTAATATTTTTCAAAGTAGTAATTGTATCTCCCTCTGCTTCTTCATGTACAGTTATGATGTCAGCGCCTGCTTCTGAAAACGGATCTATCCATATATCAACAGGACTTGTCATCAAGTGTACATCAAAAGTTTTTGAGGAATAATTTTTAAGGCTTTTTACTACATCAGGTCCTATAGTAAGGTTAGGAACAAAATGCCCATCCATAATATCTATATGAATCCAGTCAGCTCCTGCTTTATCTATAGCTTTAACTTCTTCTCCTAATTTCGCAAAATTAGCTGCTAATATGGAGGGAGATATAAGAATTTTTCTCTTCAATTTAATTATAACCTTTAGTTAAAATATTTTTACTTTATCTTTTTAATTGTTTTTAATTAATCTTGCTATAAAAAAACCATCTATTCCTCCTCTTAATTTATAGTGATATGGATAAGTTCTTATAAAACCCTCCTTAGTGATAGCATCTTTGTGGATATTAATTTCATTATTATGTATTGGTTTGACAGAAAAGTTTTTATTATTTTTGATGAATTCATAAATTGCATTTTCTCCTTCTTCTATTTCTAAAGAGCAAACTGCATATACTAAAGTACCACCTTTTTTAAGAAAGTTTTTTGCTGCTTCCAGAAGTTTTTTTTGAGTGGAGCACAAGTTATTAATTTTATTTATAAAATTTTTATCATTTTCTATTCGCCATGGAATGTCAGGGTTTTTTCTAAATGTACCTGTTGCACTACAAGGGGCATCTAATAGAATTCCATCTACTTTTTTATCGGCTTTAAAATTTATTGCGTCTTTAATAATCACTTTGTTTTTAAGCCGTAATCTCTTCAAGTTTTTCTTTAAAATTTTTGCTCTATTAAAATCTTTTTCTATGGATATAACATTCGCACCTGAATTAATTAATTGAGCTGTTTTTCCTCCTGGGGCTGCACACATATCGATAATATCTGCATTTTGTCTTAAAGAGGATATTAAAATTTTAGCAGGTAACTGCGCTGCATAATCTTGTATCCACCATTTTCCCTCACTATAACCATATAAATTTTCAATATTTCCTTTAGGCTTCAAAATTCTAATATTATTATCCCCAAATATTTCGCCATTAAGATGTTTTTGCCATTCTAGTAAATTTTCTTTGATATTTATTGAGATATCTAGAGAAGGAGGCATTTCCAGGTTTTGTAATATTATTTTTTCTATATCAGAAATGCGCATGTGCTTTCGCCACCTATTTTTAATTTTATTTGGAATATAATTTTTTGGTTTAGCTTTTATAAATTTATTAGAATTAATATCTCTTATTATATTTCTGAGAACGCCGTTCACTAAATTTGTATGCTTTGGATATAGCTTTTTAGTTATTTCTACGCTTGTATCTACAGATGCATAGTTAGGACTTTTCATATATAATATTTGTGTAATGCCTATAATAAGGATTGATTTAGTCTTATCGTGTTCTTTTTTTAAAGGTTTTTTAATATAG
>PAYS01000033.1 GCA_002715265.1 Candidatus Pelagibacterales bacterium | reverse complement strand
TAAACGAGATGGAAAATGGCAGCAATGATGAATAATAAAGTTATAAAAATATCATTTGCAATAATTATATTTATATTCATATGGTTGTTTATTAAGTTTATTACAAATACTCCTAGCTTTATATTACCTAGCCCCATGGAAGTAGCAACTTGTATTATAGATAATTATCATATTTTATTTTACCACTCTCTAATAACTTTCTTAGAGATCATTCTAGGTTTTATACTAGGAATACTCTTTGGAATTTATACTGGATTAATTTTTATATCTTCACAATTAACAAAGCGCTGGTTACTACCTTTTATTCTTTTCATGCAAGCAATACCTATTTTTGCAATAGCACCTATTCTTACTCTATGGGTTGGTTATGGCATGTGGTCAAAAATAATTATGACTATGACAATAATTTATTTCCCTATTACTATAGCTTTTTATGACGGTTTAAAAAGAATAGACCCTATGTTAGTTAATATGGCTAAACTAATGGGTGCAAGTAAAATAACTATGCTAACAAAAATTAGAATTCCTCACGCACTTCCTCACCTATCATCTGGACTAAAGTTAGCTGCGGCATTCGCTCCCATGGGTGCAGTAATTGGTGAATGGGTTGGGGCATCAAAAGGCTTAGGATACCTAATGCTATATGCTAGTGGAAGAGTACAAATAGATTTAATGTTTTCTGCAATAATTATCTTAGCTATATTTACATTATTACTATATAGTTTAACATCTTATATTACTAAAGAACTAACTAAATGGGACCCTAAATCAAATTTATAAAAAATTAAGGAATAACAAAATGTATAATAAAAAATTTTATATAAACGGCACATGGACTCAGCCATCTGCAATAAAATATCTTGATGTTATTAATCCAGCTAATGAAGAAGTAATTACTCAAATTTGTCTTGGAAATGAAAAAGATTTGAATGATGCTGTATCTTCAGCAAAGAATGCATTCAATAGTTTTTCAGTCACTTCCAGAGAGGAACGCTTAGAAATATTTGAACAAATTATGGAAGTATATAAAAAAAGAATGAATGATCTATCTAAAGCAATAACCAGTGAAATGGGTGCTCCTGTAAACTTAGCAAATGCTGCTCAGGCACCAGCAGGTTTAGGGCATCTTAAAAAAGCATATAACGCTTTAAAAGATTATGAATTTGAGTATGAGATGAATACTACTTTAATTAGAAAAGAACCTGTTGGTGTTTGTGGATTAATAACACCTTGGAATTGGCCTATTAATCAAATAGCTTGCAAAGTTGCACCTGCGCTTGCTGCAGGTTGCACTATGATTTTAAAACCTAGTGAAGTAGCACCTCTTAGTGCAATTATTTTTACTGAAATATTAGATGAAGCAGGAGTTCCTGCTGGAGTTTACAACATGATTCATGGGGATGGTCCGACTGTAGGTGAAGCAATGAGCAAACATCCAGATATTGATATGATGTCATTTACGGGTTCCACACGAGCAGGAATTTCTGTAGCAAAATCTTCGGCGGATACAGTTAAAAGAGTAACACAAGAATTAGGTGGCAAATCCGCAAACATATTATTAGAAGATGCAGATTTTGAAAAGTCAGTGACCAAAGGAGTTCTTCATTGTATGAATAATTCTGGTCAATCATGTAACGCTCCCACAAGAATGCTTGTTCCTAACTCTAAAATGAAAGATGTGATTGAGATAGCTAAGTCAGCACTCGAAAAAGTAAAATTGGGAGACCCTTCCTCAGAAAACACCACTTTAGGACCAGTAGTAAGTAAGGTACAATATGACAAAATTAGAAAGTTAATAGATGCAGGGATTAACGAAGGAGCCACTCTAATTGCTGGAGGTTCAGGAGTTCCAGATGGACATAACAATGGCTATTTTATTGCTCCTACAATTTTTGCAAATGTTAATAATGATATGACTATAGCTAAAGAAGAAATTTTTGGCCCAGTCCTTAGTATTTTGGGTTACAAAGATGAAGATGATGCTATTAAAATAGCAAATGAAACTATTTATGGATTATCTGGATATGTTTCTTCACAAAACTTAGAAAAAGCAAATAAAGTTGCGTCAAAATTAAGAACAGGTAATGTGCATATTAATAATGCACCAGGAGACCAATCTGCTCCATTCGGAGGTTATAAAATGTCTGGTAACGGGAGAGAATGGGGAGAATTCGGTTTAGAAGATTTCTTAGAAATTAAGGCAGTAATGGGGGCAATTCCTAGAGCCTCATAAATATTATAAGTAAGGCTCTAAAATATAGAGCCTTACTATTTAATTTAGTGATTGTGATCGTGCTTAGAGGATTTTACATCATCCACTTTAAATTTAACGTCAATAACCATATTATTCTCAAAAATTAACTGCACGTCTATCATATTATCTTTATGGTACATTCCTTCTATTCCAAAAAACATTAAGTGATATGATTTAGGTTTAAATTCTAAAGTATTACCAGAAGGTATAGTTATTCCATCTTTTACTGCCCTCATTTTCATTACATCATTTTCCAAAATAATATTATGAATCTCTATTGATTTTATACTATTAGACTTAGCAGCGATTATTTTAATATCTTGGTTAGATTTATTTTTTAAACTAAAATAACCAGCCCCTCTATTTTCAAAAATCTTCATCCAAGGATGATCAATAAAAACAGAGTCATTTTCATAATCATGCGCATATAAAGAAGAACAAAAAAATAATAAAATAAATATATTTCTTATAATATACATAACTTTTTCCATTTCATTTATTGTAAAGGTGAACATACTGAAGGCCTAAGTATAATTGTTTGTTCATCTTTAACAGCATTTTCTTGAAATTCCAAAAAGTTTTTACATTCACTGTTTTTTTCAAAGTCATCCCAAAATGTTTGCATTCCGTCTAAACTCGAATGACTCCATATTGTCACTATTTCATTTGGGTTAGATAATTCTGTTTGCCATGCACCTATGTTAATAGATTCTTTTTCAATTTTATTTACTATATTATTGAATTCCTTAACCCACATAGCCCCCTTGCCAATATTCAAATTTATTATTTTTAATTCATAACAATTATTAGTGCCTTTAGATTGTTTTAAATTTGAAACTGACCGCAACAACCTAATTTCTTGAGATAAAATATATGGCCCCACTAATGGGACAAATTCCGTCTTCCAATCTTCCCTTGAGGCTAGTTCTGCCCTTAATTTTCTCATTTCTTCCACATCTGAGTACTCCCACATGTGAACATACTGATTCATTTTACCTATTTGACTCCACCAGTGACCAACTAATTTTCCATAGGTATCACCGTTTCTAATTTTTTGAGCTACTGTTGCACTAGCATTTACCACATGCTTCATTTTTCCGGATTTGGTAGTGTACATTCTTAATTCATAAATCATGTTACCTCTCTATAATAATTAATTAAACAAAAAATCTTTTTCCTTAGCTTCTTTAGTCATCTTCCAATAATCTACTAATCGCCATGGCGAATTTGTAATAACTCTTCCCGAAGAATTTCTATACCAACTTTTAACTTTATGATGAGTCCAAACCATCTTAGAATGTTGTTCATCAAGACTATTATTATATTTTTCATAAACATCATGCTTACATTCCATACTTGAACCTTTTTTATCTATTAATAAATTAATACAATCTAGTATATATCGTATCTGACACTCTCCGTGAAATACTATACTACCCCCATGTGCGAGATTCGTGTTTGGGCCGTACATAATAAAAAAATTAGGAAAATTAGGTACAGTAATTCCTAAATTAGCTCTAGGATTATCATGTTCCCAATATTCTGTTATTAACTTGCCATCCTTACCAATAATTTCCATTGGCCATAACATTTTAGAAGCATTAAATCCAGTTGCAGTCACTATGACATCAGCTTTATGTTCTGTATTTTCCTTATCCATTAATGAATAATTATCAATTCGAGAAATATTACCTGATACCAATTCTACATTATCCAACTTAAGCATCTCAAACCAATTATTATCAACTAACATTCTTTTACCATAGGGTGGATAATCAGGAATAATTTTATTTAGTAAGTCCTTGTTATTTCCTATTATTTCTTCCATATGCTTTATCATATTCATCCTGAATCTATCATTCACGCGATTTATCGACCTATCCTTATATTTCCATTTAGGGTCAACACATAAAGAATTATGAATACCATCACAAAAGCCCCAAAATAATTGAAAACGATACCATCTTGAATAATAAGGTATATTCTCTAAAACCCACTTTTTACCCTTAGAAAGCTTTCTATGATAATTAGGATTAGCGATAACCCAATGGGGAGTTCTTTGAAAAATAGTTAATTTTTTTGCAATTTTTGCTAATTCAGGAGCAACCTGCATCGAACTAGCACCTGTACCAATCAAGGCTATATTTTTATCTTTAAAATTATAATCATGATCCCAAGCTGCTGTATGAATAATTGGATTTCTAAAATTTTCTATACCAGATATTCGTGGAATACTTGGTCTATTTAATTGACCTACTGCACTTATAATTATTGATGCTTCAAGAGTATATTGTGAACCATTTTTTTCAACAATGGTTTCCCAAATACCTTTTTCTTCATTAAATACAGCACTTTTAACTGATGTATTAAATTCTATATGTTTAGATAAGTTATATTTATTCGTACAAAACTTTAAATACTCATATATAGAATCCCTCTTCGAATAAAANTCNTTCCAATGAAAAGAAGGNTCAAAAGAATAAGCATAAACATGATTTGGAGTGTCAACACCGCANCCAGGATANGANTTTTCAAACCATGTNCCNCCTATAGAATTATTTTTTTCTATAATTTTAAAAGGAATATTAGCTTGTAAAAGTTTTATGCCNGCTAAAATACCACATANACCTGCNCCTATTATAATAACGTTAATATTATTTATATTTTTATTGTTTTTAATTTTTTCAACGTNTAAATCTCTCAAAACATTCCCNTTTANGGATAATTCTTCTTTCATCATTGGNACNTATTCATCAGGAACATTTTCTCCAACNCCNACACTCATTAATTCTTTTAAAAAATTATCNCTTAAATTTGNTAAANTATTGTTTTTATTATTATTTTTAATAATATATTTAGTTAATTCNTTTCTAATTGTATTNGCAATTTCTTCTGGAACCTTTACCGAATAATCAAAGGCTCCTTTCACATACGGACGTATTATATTTAAATATTTGGAAGAATTTGTTAATTGTGAAAGCACTAAAGTTAAAGTAGCTATATCAGCTTCAGATAATAATGCTAATAACTCTTGTGAATTTTCAAATATTTTATCTGAATTTACATTCATTTTACGCCTAAATATTATTTTTATATTTCAATTCTTATAATACTTTATTAAAATGTCATTTTACATTATTTAATTACTATGAAACACAAAAATTTGAAAAACTTACCATTAAAAGGAATAAAAGTATTAGATGCAGCCAGTTACATTGCAGCACCACTAGTAAGTGCTCTAATGACTGACTATGGAGCAGAAGTAATAAAAATTGAATCACATACAGGCGATACTTATAGAGATGCAGTCAAAGGAGGTCATGTCTGGCCAGAAAGCGAAATGGATTGGGCATTTATTTTAGAAAATAGAAACAAAAGAAGCCTCTCAATTGATTTAAAGACTGAAGAAGGTCAAATTATTTTAAAAAAATTGGTTAAAGAATCAGATGTTTTAATCACAAATATGCCAGGAGAACCGAGAAAAAAATTAGGTTTAGATGAAAGTAAAATTAGAAAAATGAATAAAAAAATTATATATGCTTCATTAACAGCCTATGGAGAAAAAGGTCCGGACTCTAAAAGAACAGCATTCGATGCAACTGCTTACTACGCAAGGTCAGGTCTTATGGAGTGGTCTAAAACAAATAATGCAGATGATCATCCACCTTTCCCCATTCCTGGAGGGGGCGATCATCCAACTGGATTATCTTTATTCACCTCTATTTTATTAGCTCTTATAAATAGAGAAAAAACTGGAGAAGGAACAACTGTTTCCACTTCACTTCTAGCAAATGGAATATGGTCTAATGCCATGTTAGTTCAAGCTATTCTTTCAGGTCATGAACCAATTAATACTTTTTATTGGGACAATCTAAGTGCTTTAAGAAATATATATCTTTTAAGAGATAACTCTAAATTTTTTATGTTACTAACAAATGAGGAAAAATATTGGAATACTTTATTAAATAAATTAAATATAGAACATTTAAACAATGATAATAATTTTAACACAGAAGATAAAAGACAAATAAATAGAAAACTTCTTAAGATAGAATTACAGAAAGCATTTAAAAAATATACTTTTCCAGAAATTAAAGAAAAGTTACTCAAAACTGGTATTATTTTTACAAAAATAAATAAGATTGAAGAAACTATACATGATAAACAGGCTATAATGAATGATATGTTTATGCCAATTAAAGGAGAAATTATTAAGAACCTTAAAGTTGTTGCTCCTCCTATAAATATTAAAAATGTTCGTAGAAAAAAAGCTAATAAAGCACCTAAACTAGGGGAACATAATGTTGAAATTTTAAAAGAATTAGGCTATTCACCTAAGGAAATAAAAAAATTTCAAGTTAACAAAATTATTTTATAAAGTTTATATTTATTTTTCTTAATATTTCTCTATTATCATAAAATATTTTAAGGAGGGAGATTTAAAATTGTACTTAACCCAAGCACTAAAAAGAGCTGTTCAAATAAGAGCTAATGAAATAGCTACTCAAGATCATGATAGAATAAGAACATGGTCAGAATCATTAGAAAGAATTAAAAAATTAGCTGGAGCAATGCAAAAACTTGGCTTTAAAGATAATGATAGATCAGCAATACTATCTTTAAATAGTGATAGATATTTTGAAGCATTATATGCTGCAGTTTGGGCAGGTGGAATTTTTGTACCAATTAACACAAGACTGGCACCACCTGAAATAGAGTTCTGGTTAAACGATAGTGAAAGCTCTCTTTTATTTGTTGATAAAGTTTTTGCTCCAGTTATAGAAAAATCAAGATCTGAAGGTAAAATTCCTTCAGTTAAAGAAATCGTATATATGTCAGACGATGAATGTCCTAAAAATATGCATAGTTATGAAAAAATTCTATTAGATGCCAATGATATAGAAGATGCCTTAAGATCAAAAGATGATATAGCTGGATTATTTTATACTGGAGGCACTACCGGAAGATCTAAAGGAGTTATGCTAAGTCATACAAATTTAGTATCAAATTCTTTTAATACCATTACAGCCTTAAATCTTCCAAATGATGCAAGATGGATACACGCCGCGCCTATGTTCCATATTGCAGATGTTACTGGAGCCATTGCTATAACACATATTGCTGGTCAGCATTATTTTATTCCTTCATACACACCTGAAGGAGTATTAAAAAGTGTTCAAGATTATAAAATTACTGACACTCTATTAGTACCAACTATGATAAATATGCTTGTACATCATCCTGATATAAATAAATATGATTTGTCATCGTTAAGACAGATTACTTATGGGGCTTCCCCTATGCCTGAATCAGTTATAATAAAAGCTATGGAAGTTATTCCAGAATGCAAATTCACACACGCATATGGAATGACAGAATGTGCTCCACTCATTACAGCAGCAGGTCCTGATTGTCATGTTTTTGAAGGGCCTAAAGCAAATTTATTTAAATCTACAGGAGTTGCCGTTCCAGGAGTAGAAGTAAAAATAATAGATGAAAATGATAATGAAGTTCCGAGAGGTGAAGTAGGTGAAGTAGCTGCAAGAGGTGCAAATGTTATGCTTGGTTATTGGAGACAAAAAGAATTAACTGAAAAAGCACTACTAAACGGATGGATGCATACAGGTGATGGTGGTTATATGAATGAAGATGGTTATGTATATATTGTGGACAGAGTTAAAGATATGATAATTTCTGGTGGTGAAAATATTTATTCAGCAGAAGTAGAAAATGCAATTTATCAGCTTGAAGGTGTTATAGAATGTGCTGTAATTGGAATTCCTAATTCAGAATGGGGTGAAGCTGTTCATGCTATAGTAAGAAAAGATCCTGATAGTAGTATTAATGAAGAAGATGTGATTACTCATAGTAAAAACCTGATAGCAGGATTTAAATGTCCTAAGTCTGTATCTTTTAGAGATGATCCAATGCCACTATCAGGAGCTGGAAAAATTTTAAAAACCACTTTAAGAGAACCTTTCTGGGAAGGACACGAAAAACAAGTTAGTTAAAGCTAGGAATCAAAATGTATAGTTATATAAAAGTTCTTGAAGAAAATAAAATTGCAGAAATTACTCTAAATAGACCAGAGAGAATGAATGCAATTACAGTGGATTTATTGGTAGAGTTAAAACAAGCTGTGCAGGATATCAATAATAACAAAAATACTAATGTTATTATTCTTACAGGAGCAGGTAGAGCTTTTTCTGCTGGTGTAGATTTAAGAGAACTTGAGGCAAATGGAACTGATGTATCTAGTGGAGGAGTCGGAGAAAAATTAGATATTCATGCAAATGAAGTTATCAAGTTATTATATGATTCTCCAAAGGCAGTGATATCTAAAATAAATGGTTTCTGCTTTACAGGCGGTTTAGAATTAGCGTTATCTGCAGATCTTATTTATGTAGCTAATGAAGCCAAAATTGGAGACACTCATGCGGTACTAGGCTTTAGACCTTCTTGGGGTTTGACGCAGAGACTACCAAAATACATTGGAAATATGAGAGCTAAAGAACTTTCATTTACAGCAAAAACTATTTCGGGTTTAGAAGCAAAAGAATTAGGTTTAGCCCTAGAAAGCTTTCCATTAGAATCATTAAATAAAAATGTTTATGATATTGCGCTTAAAATTTCAAATAATAGCCCAAACTCTATAAAAGCTTATAAAGACCTTTATTCTACTGCACAGAATAAAGGGCTGAAGGAAGGATTAAAGTACGAAGCTGATACCGCTTATGAAATACCTGAAGTTAAAGAAAGAGTTAAAAGCTTCTTAGAAAAATTAAAAAATTAATTTTTACTATTTGCCAGTATTTTTAAAGCTGTCCTTAATACAGGCTTCTCAATTAATTTGCCATCAACTACTACCAAACCATCACTTGCTTCTTCAAAAGCTTTAATTATCTTTTTAGCATAACTAACTTCAGCATCAGAGGGAGTAAAAATACTATTTAGTACTTCTATTTGTTTTGGATGAATAGATCCTTTTCCAGAAAATCCTAAATTTTTAGATAGTAAGGCTTCTTCTCTCAACCCTTCCATATTATCTAAATCCAAAAAAGGTACATCTATAGAGTCTATACCTGCACCTGCCGCTGCATGAACTACTCTAGATCTTGCATACAATAAAGAAGTCCAATCTCCTAAACAACCAAGATCAGCACTCATATCTACCCCACCAAATAAAAGCGATTTAATTGAAGAACACGAATGAGCAATTTCCCAAACATTTTTCAATCCTTGATTAGTTTCTATTATAACATGTAAATTTATATTTATATTTGCATCTATGAACCTATTATTTAATTTTTGTATTTCCTCCGCAGTTTTAATTTTTGGCAACATTAATCCTGAAGGTAATTTACTTGCACTAGAAAGTGCCTCAATATCTTTAAATCCATCTTCACTATTAATATCATTTATCCTTATTAAAGTTTCTATACCTTTCGGAACGGAAACTGTCTTAAAGGCTTCTAAGGTCTTTGATCTCGATATATCCTTGTGTTGTGGTATAATTGCATCTTCTAAATCTACGCAGACCATATCCGCACCTGAATTTAATGCTTTAGTTAAAAGTTCAGGTTTATTACCCGGACAAAATATAAAACTTCGCCTTCTTTGAACATAATTGTTATCGCTCATATAATATTATTCCTTAAATAGTTCTAATTTATCTAAAATTTTATTCTTATCAATTTCTAAACCTAAACCCACCGATTTTTTTGGTAAAAATATATTTCCTTTTATGGGTATAATAGGATCTTTTGTAAAATATTGAAGAATTGGCATCCATTTAACTAAATATTCCACATAAGGAGTGTGTGCAGGAGATTGAGAAAAAGAAAAATGAACACCTGAATGCATAGCTCCCGCATGCGGTATTAAAATCAGATCATATGTAGAAGTTAAAGCGCTAATTTTCATCATTTCAGATATGCCTCCACACCATAAAGGATCTGCCTGAATAATATCTAAAGCATTTTTTTCTATAAATTGCTTCATACCCCAACGAGTATAGTGATGCTCAGCGCCAGCCATAGGAATTGATATTTTATCTTTAATTCTTACATAACTATCAATTCTATCAGGCATAACACATTCTTCTATCCATTTTGGATTATATTTTTTTATAGCATCCGCTAACTCAATTACATATGGCACATCCATACTTTGCCAACAATCAAACATTAATTCATAATTATTACCTAAAGTATCTCTTAATGTTTTTACTAATTCTATATTTTGTATTAAACCCTCTTTACCTTTTTTAGGGCCGTAACGAAAAAACCACTTCTGTGCTTTAAATCCTTTTGATTGATATTCTAATGCTCTTTTTTTCACTAATTTCATATCAGTAACATTATAACCTAACATACTTGCATAAGCTGGGATTTCATCTACATTTGGCCCCCCAAGTAACGAATATACTGGTTTATTTAAAACTTTTCCTTTTAAATCCCATAAAGCGCAATCTATAAAACTCATTGCCCAAATAGGCTCACCTTGTCTTCCATGAATTAATCTCCTATACATCTGATCCCAAATTAATTCTGTAGCAAACGCATCCTTACCTAACAAAATTGGTTTTAATTGATTTTCAATAATATAAGCAACACTATTACTTATTGGTCCTGCTAATCCTGTTTCTCCCTCATCGGTAACAATATATAAGTATATCTGATCTAAATCTAATATCCCATTCTTACTTTGTACAAAATCTGGAACAGCATCAATTGCATTCGAATATTGTGGATATATATCTAAAGGGCTCGCAAGTCTATCTTCCCACATTAAACCTTCAACAGACATTTTTCCCTTATATCTAATAAGAGAAACATTATTAATAATCATAAAATATTCCCTATAATACTAAAAAAACTCTTGCTTCTATACTCTCCCTAGCAGGATCACTTTCCTTCTGATAAGGTAAATCAAATGCTCCATGTGGAGTATATTTAGCTCTGCCGTCATCTAAACTATCCCATCCTTTGAGCAATAGGATTTCATCATCAGTCATATTTGATAGCCAACACCAATTCTGTTTATCTGAATGTGCAATATGATAAATTTCTCCCGTTCTATCAGGAAATAGTTGATCTGTAGCCACCAAATCTGAGCGAAGTATTGAAGAAGCATCAGCAAAAGCAATTGGTGACCTTTTTACTGGTCCATTAATAGGTTTCCAAACATTAAGTTGTATAATTCTTTTTCCATTAATTTTTAAATTATTAAACTTTTCAACTCCCATTACATCTTTAGCCCTTTGCGGACCAGATTTTTCCGTATAATCAGCATGGACTCTATCTGCTGGCTTTCTATGTCCATCTGGATTATTTGCGCCATTTTCATTGTCTGACCTACGTGTATAATCAAATACAAAAACTTCTTTTGCTAAAAACCTTTTTGTTAAAAAATCTTTTAACTCATTTTCATAAACTTCAATGACTTCATTATGATCATAAAAATTTTTAACCTGAGACTTAAAATTATGAAATTCAAAACCGTTTTCATCTAAAATATAACTATTTTTATTCAGATTCTTTCTTATGTCTTTAACAATTACTGTTTTATATTCTGTTTTAAAATGAATTTTTGGCAAATGTCCTGTTAAAGCAGAACTTTCAAAATAAGGTTTTGTATCTTGAGGAACAATAAATTTTAATTTTGCTTCTACTGTACTTTCCATCTATCACTTCCTTAATGTAAAAATTAATTATATTTAATTTATTTATTATTCTCAATATAATTAACTATTATTCAGCATGAGAATCATTATATAAATTATTATTAACTTCCTCTTTAATGCACTTTGTATATTCCTCACTATTTTCTATTTTAAATTCATCAAGACATTTATTTTTTATATCTTCTATATCCAGAGGACCAGATTTTACAGTGAAACAATATAAATAAAAAATAAATATTAAAAATATTCTCAACATAAAAATTGTATACCTTTAAAAAATTTGAAATTAAATTATAATCAATTAACTAAACAATTAAAATAAATATGAGCATAACTTAAGATGATACCAAATCAATACGGAAAAACATTTAATTTACTAAAAAAATCTACTAAAACATATTGGCATGATTATACACATCATAAATTTGTCCAAAAGTTGGCTTTAGGGACGTTAAATAAAAAGCTTTTTATCAATTATTTAATTCAAGATTATATCTTTTTAATACATTTTTCTCGTGCCTGGGCATTATTAATAGTAAAATCTAATTCATTAAATGAAATGAAATTAGCAGCTAATACAGTTAATACATTAGTAAATGAAGAAATTCAATTACATGTAAAAACTTGCTTAAAAGAGGGAATCAGTGAAAAACAATTATATCATGCGGAAGAAAAAATTAATAATTTATCTTATACGAGATTTGTTTTAGAAGCCGGATACACCGGAGGATATTTAGATTTATTAGTTTCATTAAGTCCTTGTATATTTGGGTATGGGGAAATTGGTCAAAGATTAATAAAGGATTCAAAACCTAGAAATAAATATAAAGATTGGATAGATGTATATTCAGGAAAAGACTATCAAAGATTGTGTATTAAAATTGGTGAAATGTTGGATGCGTCTATAAACAATAGACTTGGAAAAAATTATAAAAATCATAAATCTTGGCCTGATTTGGAAAAAAAATTTTTATTGGCTACAAAATTAGAAATTAATTTTTGGGAAATGAGTTTAAAGAAATAATAGGATAAGTTAATGGATTTTTCACTTTCTGATGAACAAAATGAATTAATTAATGCAATAGAAAATACAATAAATGAATTCGATGATAATTATTGGCTTGAGGCAGACAAAAAGTCAAAATTTCCTGAAGAATTTGTAAAAAAAATTGCAGACGGTGGTTGGTTAGGAATAGCTATGCCATTAAAGTATGGAGGAAGTAATTTAGGAGTAACTGAAGCAGCATTGATGATGATGACAATTGCTAAAAAAGGAGGTATGACAGCTGCATCTTCCATACATATGAACATATTTGGTCCTAGTTCATTAGTTAAATATGGAACAGAAAATCAAAAAGATAATTGGCTTCCAGATATAATTAACGGTAAGACCAAAATGTGTTTTGCTGTTACAGAGGCAGACACCGGTTTAGATACTACTCGTCTTAAAACTAAAGCAGTTTTGAAAGATGATAAATATATTATTAACGGAAGAAAACTATGGACTTCAACAGCTCAAATTAGTGATAAAATAATGATACTTGCAAGAACATCAGATAGAGATAAAAAAAATCCTACTAAAGGACTAAGTTTATTTTTTACAAATTTTAATAAACAAACAATAGAAGCAAGAGTTATTGATAAAATGGGTAGAGCTGCGGTTGATACAAATGAACTCTTTATCGATAATTTAGAGGTTCCTAAAGAAGACTTAATTGGAGAAGAAGGAAAAGGTTTTTCATACATTCTTCATAGCTTAAACCCTGAGAGAATTCTTCTTGCAGCAGAAGCATATGGTATTGCCAAAAATGCTCTTGATAGAGCAGTTAAATATGCTAATGAAAGAGTAGTATTTGAAAGACTTATTGGACAAAATCAAAGCATTCAACATCCATTGGCTGATGGTTGGGCTAAACTGAAAGCAACCAAATTAATGTTCCTAAATGCAGCAGCTAAATATGATCAAAATTTACCCTGTGGATTAGAAGCTAACGCAGCTAAATATCTAGCAGCTGAATTTGGAGTAGAAGTATGCAAACATGCAATTGCAACACATGGGGGCATGGGTTACGCAAAAGAATATCATGTTGAAAGACTCTTTAGAGAAATGATGATTCCCTATCTCGCTCCTATAAGTCAGCAATTAGTTTTATGCTATCTTGCAGAGCACGCTCTAGGATTGCCTAAATCTTATTAATTAAATTTAAGATGGAGGACTATATTCTATACCATTTATAAGTTCAGAAGCGTCTTTTATAATATTAGAAGGTATCAGTTGAATTGCTTTATAGTCTGCAATAGCTCCTCCTAAAAATATTCCTTTTGCGGCAACTGCAATGTATTCTTTCATTGATGGAAACTCCGCAATCATCATCATATGATAATCTTGGCCTTGCATACCATAGGTACAAATCAAATTACCTCCTAGAGGTTCTATCATTTTTTTTATAGCTTCTGATCTATCTTCACCACTTAGTAAAATTGCTTTCATAGCATCCGGTGTATACTTAAATTGTAACATCATAGTTATCATTTTATATCTCCTGTAATTGTAATTTTTACACTGCCTAATAATTTAATAGGCAGTGTATTATATTTCCTATGGCTCTCGATTCCATACTGAATAGCCACCAGCTGTACCATCATCCCATAGAGTTATAGTATGACCGTAAAAATACCCTCCATCACCAGAAAGGTTTTCATATTTACCAGTACCTCCTGTGTAACTGTAAGTGCCCCTTCCGGCCTCTCCCAATTTCCAATTAGGAAGATTCCAATCTAAATATGCTTCGTCACCATCTACATCTTTGATTATACAAACACCATTAGCAGAGGCCATACCAGTAGATAAATTTACCCTTTGTGATGCTGGGCATCTAACGCTTGCCTTATGAAACAAACCTTTATCTGCACTTTGAAAAGACCCTGAAAATTCTCCGGCCCAAAATAAACTTGTTCCTAATGTATAAGTTTTTCCAACACCAAACCATCCAAAATAACCTACAGCTTTTTCTGCAGCGATTCCTGGAGAAATAAAAAAGATACACAAGGTTAATGAAACTAATAAACTTTTATAATTAAACATAACACTATCTCCCAAAAATAATAATTATGAATAATAATTAATTAATATATATATGAAATTATAGACTAAAACTCAGAGTAATTTTTACCTGTATAAAAGTTAAATTTTGTGTATTATAAAAAATTATTTAATTAATAGGAAAAGTCTTACTATGAAAATATATGAATATAAAATAGCTCCAAATCCATTACGAGTTCAAATGTTTTTATCTGAAAAAGATATCAACGTAGAGACAGTTCAAGTAGATGTTAGGAATGGAGAAAACAGAAAAGAAGAATATCTATCTATAAACCCTAAAGGAGGCGTTCCCTCATTAGCATTAGATGATGGGACTGTAATTACAGAGAGCATTGCAATATGTAGATATTTTGAAGCTATTAAACCTAAACCATCATTATTCGGAAATACTCCAGAAGAAAAAGGGTTGATAGAAATGTGGTCTAGAAGAACAGATATTGAGGGCATTAGCTCAGTGGCAGATGCTTTAAGAAATTTTTCAGAAAACTTTAAAGATCGAGCGGTTCCAGATCCAAGAAAAACAAAACAAATTCCTGAACTAGCAAAAAGAGGAGTAATGCTTGCTAATAGATATTTAGACGATGCAAATGAAAAATTAGAAAAATCAGAATACTTAGCTGGTGATAAATTTTCTATGGCAGACATAAACCTTTATGTATTACTATACTTTGCTAATTGGGTAAAAGTGAAACCTAAAGAAGAACATACAAATCTTATTAGATGGAAAGAACTTGTTAGCAAAAGAGAAAGCGCTAAAGTTTTTGAAAACTAAAATGTTTCTCAGTATTAAAATAATTAAGATTATATTATTTTTAATTTCTTTATACCCTATAAGTTCTTTCGCTAATAATTTACAAATGGAAGAACAAGCATATAAATGGTTAAAAACTTACATAGAAATTGATACTACTAATCCACCAGGAAATGAAATTAAAGCTGTAAATTTTTATAAA